>NZ_JBLWEM020000001.1:0-54380 GCF_048287365.2 Candidatus Electronema sp. JC
CATTTGCTATGGAACCATTTTTAACAACAGCTGAAGAGCCGCATTTTGGACATTGCATGACTTTTTTCCCCATCGTTGATTTTTTTTATCGAACGGCTTCCGGCGGACAATCCCTCCTTTGAAAGCCAAGCGGTGAAGGCGCACCCGAAAGTCTGCTTTTCGCTATTGTATTGTTTTTAATGATAAATTCAATATATTTTTCAGGCGCGACCCGCCTTGTCACTCATAAATCACCATTACCGACGAAGATGGTCATCTGCATGGATTGCAGCTGATTTTTCGCAATGGTGGAGATGACCAGCCCCAGTGTCAGACTGGCGGCGATGAAGAGCAGGGTCGCGCCAGCAATCTGAAGCAGGCCGCCGTTGACCGGCACTTTGAAAATCAGGTGGCCCAGACCGAGGATTATCGTCACCTGCACGCCGCCGATGAACATGTACGGGACAATTTTGCCGAGCATCAATTCAAGCGGGCGCACCGGCGTGGTGATCAGCATCTCCATGTTGCCGCGCTCGCTTTCCCGGACTATCGCGGCAGAGGTGAACATGATCATGGTCATGGTGAGGATGACCGCGACGATGCCCGGCACCGTGTTGACCGCAGTGCGCTGCTCCGGGTTGTAGAGCAACGTCACTTCAAAGGTTGGAGCAGCGGCGCGGGCTGACGTGCGCAGCAGCTCGGCCAGCGGCATGTTGCGCAGGCTTTTCACAGCTCCGGCGATCACCGGGTCCGCGCCGTCAACCAGCCATTGGGCCAACGGGCGGCTGCTTCTTCTGTCAGCGGAGGGCAGTCCGGCAGACGGATGCCGAATCAGCCGCTGGGCAAGATCCGCCGGAACAATCAGCGCCGCCCGCACCTCGCCGCTGGCAATGGCCGCTTCCGCCTGCCGCACATCCGCATAACGGGCGGTGAAGGACAGTGCTTGCGTGGCCGCGACGGTCTGAACGAGCTGGCGGCTGAGGCTGCTGCGGCTCTGATCCACCAAACCTGCCGGGATGTGGCGGATGTTGGTGTTGATTGCATAGCCGAAGAGCAGCAGCTGGATGAAGGGAATCATCACCACCATGCCGAAGGTCATGCGGTCGCGCCGGAGCTGGCGCAGCTCTTTGGTGAAGACAGCGTAGATGCGCAGAAGGGAGTTCATTGGCAATGATGCTGTTTCTCAGCTTGCGTCCGCAGCCAGCCGCAGCTCGACGACAAAGGAGCTGCCCAGTCCTTCGCCCGGCGATTCGGCGCGGATGCCGCCGCCGTGCTGCTCGGCGATTTTGCGGGCCACGGCCAGACCGATGCCGGTGCCTTCGTACTCGCCTTTGGTGCGCAGGCGGCTGAAGACTTGAAAGAGCCGGTCGCGCTGATTCGGCGGCAGGCCGATGCCCTTGTCGGCCACAGTCAGCCGCCAGCGGTCAGCAAGCAGCTCGCCGCTGACCGTGACTTCCGGCGCCTGTCCGGGAAGACGGAACTTGAGCGCGTTGCCGATCAGATTCTGGAGCAGGCGGAGCAGACCGTCCGGGCTGGCCTTGAGGCGCGGCCAGTCGCCTGCCACGCGCACAGCCGCTCCGGCCTCGTCGACAGCCGGGCGGAGGAAAAGCAGCGCCTCGTCAAGCACCGCGCGGCTTTCCAGCCAGACGGACGGCTCGCCCGCGCGTCCGACTCTGGAATACTCCAGCAGGCCAAGCAGCATCGTGTCCAGCCGCTTGGCCCCACTGACCGCGAATTGAATATACTCCTTCTGCGCGTCTGTCAGCGTCGCCTCCAGCTCCATGTGCAGGAGCTGGAGGAAATTGGCGATCATCCGCAGCGGCTGGCGCAGGTCGTGGGAGGCGGCGTAGGCGAACTGCTCCAGCTCGGCATTGGAGCGGGCCAGATCGTTGCACAGGGCGACCCGCTCGCTCAGACTGCGGAAGACCAGCATAGCCCCGGTGATGCCGCCGTCGCTGTCAATGATTGGGCTGGCCACATACTCAGCCGGAAAGGAGCTGCCGTCCTTGCGCCAGAGCAGCTCGTCTGTCACCTCGCGGGGCTGGCCGTCCCAGCAGCAGCGGCTGGCCGGACAGTCCTCCTCAGGATAGGGCGCGCCGTCCGCCTTGCGGTGATGGGCGATCTGATGCTGGCAGCGGCCCAGCAGCTCCTCCGGCTGCCAGCCGAGCATGGCCGCGCCTGCCCGGTTGATGAAGATGGTGCGGCCTTGGCGGTCCAGGCCGCAGATGCCTTCGCTGGCGGAATCAAGGATCATCCGCATCAGCTTGGAAATCCGGCGCAGCTCCTGCTCCGCCGCCTTGCGCTCGGTGACATCCTCGCCCGCGCTCAACGTGCCGACTATGTCGCCCTGCTCGTCGCGGAGACAGCTGACCCGCCAAGCGATCAGGCGGGCTTCGCCGGAGCGGGTCAGAATGCGGTTTTCAAAACGCCCGGTCACAGCCTGCCTGCCAGCAATGAGATCAGCAAAAGCCGGATACGCCTCGGTCAGGCCCTGCGGCTGGACCAGGCAGCGTTCAAACCAGAAGGCGCCGCGCAGCTCCTCCTCCGGCCAGCCGAGCAGCTCGCAGCCTTTGCGGTTGATCATGGTGATCAGGCCGCTGCGGTCGAGCGAGACAATGACCGCCTCAACCGTGTCCAAGTAGCTCTGCTTGAGGTCGCGCTCGGCCCGCAGCTTCTCTTCCAGCCTGCGGGTGCGGGTGATGTCGTGGCCGATGCCGAGCACGCCGATGAGCCGCCCTTGCTGGCCGCGCATCGGCATTTTCGTGGTTTCCAGGAGCACGCGGCTCCCGTCGGCGGCAAAGGTGATCCACTCTTCGTTGACCTGCGGCCTGTCTGCCAGCATGGCCCGCCGGTCGTTGGCGCGGAACATCTCCGCCTGCTCGCGGCTGACGAAATCATAATCCGTCCTGCCGACGATCTCCGCTTCCGCCATGCCGAAGAAACGCTCGAAGGCCGGATTGCAGGCCAAATACACGCCGTCAGCATCCTTGAGCCAGATCAGGTCAGGCAGGGTGCGAATCAGGGTCTTGAGGAAGCTGCGCTCCCGCTCAAGCTCGGCCAAGGCCGTTTTCAGATTCTGCTCCGCCGCCTTGCGCTCGCTGATGTCGCGCATCACGCAGAGAAAGTGCATGGCGCCGCGCAGGCTGACGCGCAGCACCGTGACCTGCACTGGCAGCAGCGAGCCGTCCTTGCGGCGGTGCGTGGTCTCAAAGTCAGCCCGGCCCTGCTGAAGGATGGCTGCGCTGCGGGCCGCAATCTCTTCCGGCGTTTCCGCAGCCTCATAGGCGCGGATCGGCAGCCGGGCGAACTCCTCGGCCGTGTAGCCGAGCTGCTGATGCGCGAGCGGGTTGAACACTGTCGGCATGGTGGTCTGCGGGTCGATCAGCAGGATGCCGTCCGGGAAGATGTCAAACAAGGCCCGCAGCCGCTCCTCGCTCTCGGCCAGCGCCTGCTCCGCCGCTTTGCGCCCGCTGATGTCCATGTGCGTGCCGACGGCCCGCAGCGCACCGCCTGCCGCGTTGCGGCGCACCACCTTGCCCCGGTCAAGTATCCAGACCCAGCGGCCGTCCTTGTGGCGCATCCGGTGCTCGCATTCGTATAAAGCCGTCTCTCCCCGGAGATGCGGCTCCAAGGCTGCTTTGATCACCGGCCAGTCCTCAGGATGAACCAGCTCGCCCCAGCTGTCCACATGCGGCTTCACCTCGGACAGAGCATAGCCGAGCATGGCGCACCAGCGTTCGTTGAACACCACCCGGCCGCTGGGAATGTGCCAGTCCCACAGCCCCAAATCTCCTCCGCTCAGGGCCAGACGCACGCGCTGGTCGGCCTCTGCCTGCGCGGCCAGCGCTGCGGCTGCGGCCAGCTCGCTCCGGCGCAGGCGCAAGGCGGCCAGGCCGAAAGCGGCCAGCAGCAGCAGCGTCAGCGCGCTGGACCAGGCCGCCTGCCGCCGCCAGGCGGCGAGGAAGTCCTCCTCGGCCAAGGCCACTTGGACGTAGAACGGGAACTGCTTCAGCACTCTGACGCTGCCGATGCGCGCCAGGCCGTCAACGCTGGCCGCATAATGCAGGGTGAAGCGCTGCCCGCCAGCGGCCACGCGCTGGCGGATGGCGTTGCTCTCAGGCAGGGGCTGGTTGAAGTCCGCCTCGCTCATGCGCGGCACCCGCTGAATGAGCTGGAAGGTGTCGCTGCGCCGCATCAAAGTGACTCCGTATCGGCCGACATTCAGTCTGGCAAAGAGTCTGGCGTGCGCCTCTAAGTTCATCGGCGCGTTGACCAAGCCTAAAAGCCGTCCGTCCGAGCTGCGGACAGCGCGGGACAGCACCAAGGACCAGGCACCGCTGCTGCGGGCTGCGAGCGCGTCGGAATAGACCGTGCTCAGGCCGGTGTTGCTCCGCATGGCCTGGAAGTGAGGCCGGTCGGCAATGCTGAAGGGCACGCGCTCCGCCTGATCGGAAAGCAGCAGCCAGCCTTGGCTGTCAAAGAGATTCAGCCCGCCCGCTGCCGGGAAATCATGCAGCAGCTGGGCTATGCGCCGGGAGAGGACAGCCCGTTCCGCCGCAGGCAGACGGCTGATCCGCTCCGGGTCAAACTCCGTGGCCGCATAGCGCAGCAGGCTTTCCAAGCGGCCCAAATCTCCGGCCACCTGCGCTTCAATGACCTGAACAAGATTTTCCGCAGTCACTTCGGCGCTGCGGACAGCCTGGGCGCGGGCGAGCAGCAGGAAGCTGCCCAGCCCGCCGAGCAGGACAAGCAGGAGCACGGCAAGCAGCATCATGCCTGCGGGCCGCAGCAAGGGGACGGCGGCGTTTTCTTCCGGGAGAGACTGAGCTGCTGGGTTCATCGGCAATGCCTTGCGGGGCAGCGGGCCGGGCCGCTTCGGGGCAAGGCGGTTCTCCGGCGCGCTGACATGGGTCTTGAGATCAAAGTATAGCAGAGCGGCCCCTGTGCTTCCAGCCTGCGGCGGCACTTTCTTGCCGCTGCGGCTCAGGGCAGATAGGCGGTCACGCCCTGCTCGCACCAGCGCAGCCGCCGCTCCACTGTGCGGCGCAGCAGCTCGTCGTTGGCGGTCAGCTGGGCGCGGTCATTGAGGGCATGATGAAGGTGGTAGGCGACCGCGCTGAATTTAAGGTTCTTCCGCACCAGACCGCAGTTGAGGAGGCGGGCGGTAAACTCAGAGTCCTCGCGGCCCCAGCCCACAAAAGCCTCGTTGAAGCCGTTCACGGCCAGCGCGTCGCTCCGCCAGAAGGCGAAGTTGCAGGTGCGCACGCCGTACATGCCACGGTCGCGGTAGGAGAAGATGCAGGAGAGTATGTCCGAGCGCACACAGTTCTTGCGGTTGCCCACGTCCCAGCGGCAGACCGGCTCGACAGGCGGCTTGCGGCGGGCGAGGATCTCCTGTGACAGCTGCTCGCCGAGCAGCACCCGCGTGCCCTGCACAAAGCAGCCGGGCTTGGCGAAGCGGGCATGATCAAAGATGAAATGCCGCTCAAGGATGATGTCGCCGTCAATGAGGATGATGTAGTCGCCGCTGCTTTTGGCGATGGCCTTGTTGCGGCTGGCAGCCAGCCGGAAACCCTCGTCCTCCTGCCAGGAATGGAGCACAGGCACCGGCGCGGTCGCGGCGATGCGGCGGATCAGCTCGCCGGTGTCGGGCCGGGAGCCGTCGTCGGCAATGATGATCTCCATTGGCAGCTTCTTCTGCTGGAGCGCGCTGCGCAGCGACAGCTCCAAGGCTTCCTTCCAGTTGTAGGTGGTGATGATGAGACTGATTCGCATGGGTGCTTTCGGGGAAATCTCGATACAGGCATCGGGGATATCTCGATAGTGGTATCGGACCAGCCCGATACTACTTGCGGGCCAGCCCGAAAGCGCTATCGGGCAAAGCTCGATGCAGGCATCGAGTCATGTCAGCAAGGCAAGGGCGGCTTCCTCCACCATCTGCACGGTGATGCCTTTCATGCAGGACAGATGGGAGCAGCTGCGTTTGCGGCACTCTAAGCAAGGCAGGCTTTCGGCGCGGATGATGCGGTGCTGCACGCCGTAGGGGCCGACGCGCTCCGGGTGGGTCGGGCCGAAGAGCGCGGCAACCGGTACGCCAGCTAAGGCGGCGATGTGCATCGGCCCGGAATCCAAGCCGATGTGCAGGGCGGATTGGGCGATCAGGGCGGCGGCCTGCGGCAGACTGAGCCTGCCAGCGGCGATGAGTGCCGGGCTGCGCATCAGGCGAACAATGCCGTCCAGATAGGCCAGATCCTGCCCGCTGCCGCCAAAGACCACAGCCAGCCCCTGTCCATGCAGGCGGTCGGCCAGCTCGGCCCAGCGTTCCTGCGGCCAGAACTTGGTCTGCCAGCGGGCCGCCGGGTTGGCGTGAACGACCCTCTTCCCTGCCGCGCCCGCCTCGCGTAGGAAGACCTGCGCCGCCTCGCGGTCAGCCGCGCCGCAGCGGAGATGGAAGTCCGCTGCGGTCACGCTGAGACCAAGCTGCTGGCAGAAGAGCAGGTTCTTGTCCTGCGCATGGCGCACGTCTGCCGGGACAGCGACAAGCTGCTGCTGAAAGAGCGTGTTCAGCTCCTTGGCATCAGCGAAGCCAAGGCGCAGGCCGCCCGGATTGCAGCGGCCTAGCAGCCCGCTGCGTAGCGAGGCGTGCAGGTCGAGGATGAGGTCATACGGCTCCGCCTGCAACTGGCGGCGCAGGCCGCGCAGGGTCTTCAGGGTCGCGCTAAAGGCGGCCAGCCAGGCCGAGCGGCCCGCTTGCGGCTCGCTGGTCGAGGGGATGCGGATGGGGTAGATGCGGTCTATGCTCTCATCTGCTGCCAGCAGAGGCGCGAAGGCCTGCTGCACGATCCAGCCGATGCGGCAGTCCGGCCAGCAGCGTTTGAGCGCGTGCGCCAGCGGCAGCGTGTGGACGATGTCGCCGAGCGAGCTGGGCTTGACAATGAGAATGCTGCGGGGCTTCATGCGCAGGCGCCGCAGCCCTCGCTCAGGCAGATCAGCTTGCGCACCGCCGCCTCGACAGTCCAAGTCGGGGCCGCCGCCTTGGCCGCTGTCAGCTTGTTCGCAGCCCAGTCGTCCAAGATCGCGGCGATGGCTGCGGCTGTGGCCTGCACGTCATCGGCAGGCGCGGCGCGATGGCCGCTCTCCGCCAGCATGGCGGCCAGCTCCTTATTATTATGCAGCAGGCCAAGAATTGGGCGGCCTGTGAGCAGGTACTCATAGACCTTGGACGGAATGGTCTCGCAGGAGAAGTAGATGATGTTCTGCACTAAGAGCAGGCAGTCTGCCTGCTGCATCCGGGCTATGGCCTTCTCTCGCGGCACCGGCCCATGCACCCTGACGAGGTCGTGCAGGCGCAGGCGTTGCATCTCCCGCTCTGAGAGGCTGTCAAAAGAGCCGTACACGTCCACCTGCGCCCTGCCGCGCAGCTCCGGCCTGCCGCTGACTGCCTGCTCCAGCGCCTGGAAGAAGACAGCCAGATTGCGGGTGCCGGAGAGCGAGCCGAAGTGCGCGAAGGAGCAGCGGCCGCCTTTGCTGTATGCCTGCTGCTGCCCGAACCAGGACGGCTCCGCGCCGGGATAGACTACGGCCAGCCTGCCGCAGCCGGTGCGCTGGCGGCAGTGCTCCAGCGCCGCGCCGACGAGAAACACGAACAGGTCGGCCTGCTGGCAGATGCGCCGCTCCAGATTCGTATACAGCAGCAGGGCGAGACGGCTGCGCCGCCAGCCTTGATCGTGCACGAGCGGGTCTTGCGTCTCGGCAAGCCAGCGGATGCCAGTCCAGCGCTTGATCAGCAGGCCAGCGACATGGGCTGAAGCCGAGCCGCCGGTGGAATAGACCAGCTCCGGCCTGAGCTGGCGGCAGAGCAGCAGGCCGCGCAGCGAGGCAAGCAGGCCCCAGGACCATTCGCTCTCCAAGTTGACGACGATCTTCTCCAGCAGGTAGAAGGGCAGCACCGGCAAGAGGAGCAGGCTTTCTGCCAGCTTGAACTGCCAGCGGTGACGCAGTCGGCGGCGGAGGTAATGGCGCAGCTCGAAGCGCAGGCCGGAGGGCGCGAGGCTGACAGTGCGGAAGTGCCGCCATGTCGGATGCGCCAAGCCAGCTGGGCCGGTGAGCAGCACCGGCTCTATGCCTTGGGCCTGCAAGTGCGGCAGCCGGTCGTCCAGATGCTGCGAGCAGGCTGAACCGGGGATGTTGGCGCGGTAGGAGAGAATCAGCCAGCAGCGGCCTGCGGCCTGCGGCAAAGGCTTTTTCTTATACAGCACAGCACCCATCAGGGCGAAGAAGAAGGCGGTCTGATAGACCTTGAGATAGGACTCCGCCAGCATGATGACTAAGAAGAAGACCGAGAAGGCGAAACGCGCCCGGCGCAGGCTGTCCTCCTGCTCAGAGCGGGCCTGCCGCAGCATGAGAACAAAGATCAGCAGCAGGATGAGCAGGCCGGGCAGGCCGAGCAGCGCCGCGCTCAAGAGGTACTGGTTGTGCGGGTTGTCAGTGCTGACGCAGTGCGGGCTGCGCTGCTGATTGACCAGCGCGTAGGCGGCTTTGAAATCGCCGGTGCCCACACCGAGGCAGGGCTGCTGGCGGATGAGGAACAGCGCGTTCCGGCAGAACTGAAGGCGCAGACCCACTGAGGTGTTGGGGTTGTCGTGAAAGCCGGAGACTTCGCTCAGGGCTAAGTCAACCCGCTGCTGAAAGACCGGGCTGGCTAAATAGCCGGTGGCGATGCCCGCAGGCAGCAGCAGACAGAGGAGGAAGATAGCCCGCACGCGCTGCTGGCTGAAGACTTGCAGCAGGAAGAGGCTGAGGAGGACGAAGAAGGCGGCCTGCCCGGTGCGGCCTTCGGTCATGAACATGTTGAGGCTCATCAGCCCGGCGAGCGCGAAGAGGCCCGCACGCGCACGCCGCCTTGGCTCCTCCCAGACTGCCTTGTGCAGCGTCAGGTAGATGGCGAAGGCCAGCAGGGGGTTATAGACGACGTGAAACGTCTTAGGCGTGAGATGCGTTGGGCTGACATCGGCGTACTGGACTAGGCCGAGCCAGACTAAGAAGGTGAGCAGCATGGCCGTGCTCATTCCGGCGATGAAGCAGCTCAGATAGAAGGTGCGCCGTTCGTGGCGGATGGCCGTGAGAAAGACCGGCAGCAGGGCAATCTTCCAGTGATCTTGCAGGACGCTGAGGCCGTCCGTCGGGTTTGCTGTCCAGAGCAGACCGAGACAGAGCAGGGCTAAATAGCCCAGCAAAGCCGCCGCGACTGGCGTGAAGAGGGTCTCAGCCAGCTTAAGCAGGAAATTCCCTTCGATCAGCCAGAGCAGGAGAATGAGCAGGGCGATTGCCGACACTGCCGACGTGGAAAGCGGCAAAGCAAAGGCGAGCAGGCCCGGCAGCCAGACATTGGCCCGGCCTGCGCCGCTGCGGAGCCTGCTCATCGGGCGGCGTGCTGCAAGCTGTGCAGCCCCTCGTAAATGCCGCCGCGCCGGAGCAGGCTGTCGTGGTCGCCTTCCTCGGCAATGCGACCGTCCTGCATGACCACGATGCGGTCGGCGTTCTTGATGGTCGAGAGGCGGTGGGCGATGACCAAGGTGGTGCGGTTCTTCATCAGATTGTCCAAAGCCTGCTGCACCTTGCGCTCGGATTCGGTGTCGAGCGCGGACGTGGCTTCATCTAAAATAAGGATCGGCGCGTTCTTGAGTATCGCTCTGGCTATAGACAGCCGCTGCTGCTGGCCGCCGGAGAGTCGCACGCCAGACTCACCAATCACGGTGTCAAAGCCCTGCGGCAGAGCTTCGATGAAATCCAAAGCAAAGGCCGCTGCCGCAGCCCGGCGGATCTCCTCCTCACTGCAATTAGGACTGCCGTAGGCGATATTGCTGCGCACCGTGTCATTAAACAGGATAGTTTGCTGGGTGACAATGGCAATCTGGCTGCGCAGCGAACGCAGGCTGAGGTCGCGCAGATCGTGGCCGTCCAGCAGGACTGCGCCGTCCGTGACCTCGTGAAAGCGCGGCAGCAGGCTGGCCAAGGAGCTTTTGCCGCCGCCCGACGGCCCAACCAAGGCCACCACCTCGCCCCGCGCGATTGTCAGGCTGACTTCGCGCAGCACCAGCTCGCCGGGCTGATAGGAAAAGCTGACCTTGTGGAATTCAATCTGGCGGCTGAAGGGTGGCAGCTCAACCGCATTCTCCTTCTCGCGGATTTCCGGCTCGGTGTCCAAAAGGGCGAAGATGCGGGCCGCGCCAGCCATGCCCGACTGCACAGTGGAGTTGATCTTGCTCACGCCCTTGATCGGCTCATAGAGCATGACCAACGCGGTGAGAAAAGACATGAAGGTGCCGGGCGTGGCATTGCCCTTCAGCACCTCGTTGCCGCCGAACCAGATGATCAGGGCCATGCCGATGCCGCCGAGGAATTCAATCAGCGGATGGGCAAGGCTGCGGTAGCGGGTCTCGCTCATCAGGGTGTCGAAAAGCTGCTGCATCTTGGCGGCAAAGCGGCGTTTTTCCTGCTCCTCGGCGCAGAAGGCTTTAACGATGCGGATGCCCCGGATGGTCTCATTGAGGAAGTTGCTCGCCTCGCCCATGCCCTGCTGGTAGCGGGTGCTGATGCGGCGGAATTTCTTGCCGAACACCACAATCGGCACTGCGGCCATCGGAATGAACACGAGCGAGACTAAGGCCAGCCGCCAGTCCATGTAGAAAATCACCGCCAGCAGCCCGGCCAGGCTGAAGAAATCGCGCAGGACATAAATCAGGGCGTGCGAGACCGTGCCTTGGAGCATGGCCACGTCGTTCATGATCCGCGAGATCAGTTCGCCGGTGGAATTCTTGTAGAAAAAGCCCATCGACAGCTCGTGGAGATGCCCGTAGAGGCTGTTGCGCAGGTCTTTGATCACCGACTGCCCCACCCATTCGAGCAGGTAGGAATAGAAAAAGTAAAACACCCCTTTGACGAAAAAAATCGCCAGCAGGGCCAGCGGCAGCGCGGTCAGCCAAGCAGCGTTTTTTTCATAAAAAATTTTGTCCAGCAGCGGCTGCACCATGTAGGCCTGGGCGGCGTTGAACAGGGCGACGACGATCATCGCGGCCATGGCGATGAGCAGCTTGCCGCTGTAAGGCCGCAGCACCTCGCGCAGCCGGAGCAGTATGGCTCGGTTGGTCATGGTTGGAGGAAGTTCAGTGGCAGAAAACAAGCAGGGACGAAAGATTTTTCGCCCCTATATGGCGACATGCAGTTCATCCAGTTCCCATTTGGCTGGATTATTTTGGATGTATTCGCGGATGCCGTGCAATTCTGTTTCATTGCGGATAATGTGTTCGTAAAAATTGCGCTGCCAGACCTGATGAATAGATTTGTTTTGCCGCATCCATTTGGTCACGCCGATTTTGAATCCGCGCACGATTGAGCTAATGGTTTTCGATGTGCCGTGTAGGGGCGAAAAATTTTTCGCCCCTACCTTGCCATCATCAATCATGACAATCCCATGCACATGATTCGGCATCACCACCCATTCGTCCAATTCCGCATGAGGAAAATGCAATGGAATGTCGTGCCAGCATTGCGCGGCAATCCGCCCGGCATCGTTCAGCCGCATTTGCCCATTTTCCACCACGCCGAACAGGCATTCCTTGCCGCTGGCGCAAATGGTGATGAAATACACGCCCGCGCTGGTGTAATCATATCCGGGCAGACGGATGGAACGGCGGCGGTGAATTTTCGAGTTGAATGACATTTTAAGAATTGGGGACATGTAGGGGCGAAAAATTTTTCACCCCTACTTCGTCGTTAAAGATTCAAGTCGTTCTTTAGCTGCCTTAGCCTCTCTGCTATCAGGATGTTTCCTATTTAATTTTTCATAAATTATTGCGGCTGTTACTTTGTCCGTTAGCTTTTCAAAAGCCATCCCTTGCCGGAGCAGCGCAGCCGCACTGTACGAATCATCGCTGTAATCGGATATTACCTTCTGGTAGTCAAGAATGGAAATATCGTAATCTCCCTGATTAAATAAGCACTCTCCCATCATATATAGCGTTTTAGCGGCCTGCTTATCTCCTATCTTCCCAGACAGACTTTGCTCAAATAATTTGTATGCAGCTCTGAAATCTTTCTTTTTGAAAAATTGCATAGCCCGATCAAAAAGCTCTGATTGCTTCGGCTGATCTAATGCATTTTTATCAAATTCACGTTTCAGAAAATCCAAATCCGCCTTACCCGCTGGCTTCTCCTGCATCCCTCCTTCCTGCATCTCCTTCGGCACCAGCAAAAAATCACCCATCTCATGCCCGGTCATCTTGATGTCGCCGTACAGGGGAGTCTGATCTGCATTCAAAATGACTGGCCGCTTGATCCGATCAAAGAGGCTGTCGCCGTCCAGAATCTCCTTGTTTTCCCGCAGCACTTCCAGCAATGCCTTGGCAAAGACCGAATGCCCGCTCCCACCGCCGTCCGCAACCGGCTCCTCGCCGCCCGAAGTCAGCGCAGTGCGCGACCGTTTCGCCTGCATCCGCTTCAGCCATTCATCGCGGCTGGCGGCGGCAGGAAGCCTCGCGCCGGAATCCCGCATCAGCAGGCTGCCGGAATAGCAGGAGTCCGCGACAATCAGCACGTGCCTAGCGCGGACAGCCTTGAGCAGCCGGGAAATTTCATCGGTCGGCAGCCAATAGACATCGTTGTCCTTTTCCGCATCCACGGGCTGCCAGTAGCCGGTGCTGGTGCGCTCGTCAAGATAGCCGTGCCCGGCGTAGTAAATCAGCAGGTTGTCGCGCTCGTCGATCATGGTCTTGCGCAGCTCGGACAGAGCCAGCTTGATCTCGTCCCGGCGCTTGTCCAAAAGCAAGTCCACCGTGAAGCCGTACTGCGTTTTCAGTACCTCGGCAACCTCTTTCGCATCAGCCAGCGGAGTTTGCAGCTTGGTGAGATGCCGGTAATTCTGATTGCCGATCACCAAGGCGTGAAAGCGGCCAAAGCCGGAATCCGCCTGCGCAGCAGCGGGCAGCACGGCCAGCGCAATCAGCAGCAAGCACCTTCCGCGCAGTTTCATTTTTCTGGCCTCCGCAAGGATTTGGCGGCTTGCTCGGTTGTCACCGCCGCCTCTTCATGGCCATTTTCCCGCAGCAGCTTGGCAATGGCATCCAGCATCTCGGCAGCTTCCGCCCCTGTGATGCCAGATTTTTCCCTGCCTGCTGCTGGCCCGTCAAGATTCGATTCATTGTGACGCGTTAGCTGATATTCAGATCGAACTTCTCCTGTGTCCGTTATTTCGGCGACACTTTTCTGCTCCAACTGCGGCGGCTCGCCCCGCCACAGCATGATGCTGATGATCACTGTGCCGAAAAGGGCGAAATAGGTTCCGGGCAGGATGTTGGTCAGGGCCAGCTTGAAGCCGCCGCCTTCCGCGCTGGCGGCACCGTCCGCTTTTTTGCTCGCGGCATTGCTGAACAAACGGAAGCCCAGCCAGATGGCCAGCGCGCCGACCGCCAGCACAGTCAGGCGGTACAGGGCGGCATAAATGAGAAATCCAGCGGAAGCAGTCATAATTTTGCGCTTAAAAAAATAAAAACTGTGGCGACAGGCCGCAGCATCTTGCACCGTTAAAGAAAAATGGCGATTTCAAGTTGCGTGAACATCAAAATGTTCTTTCAGGCGCCAGAATCAGCTGACATGCCTCCGCACGGCGATCAGCAGGCGCGGGTCGCCGGAAAAGGGCAAAACGAATTTAAGCTGCCCGACAGTCTGCCAGAGTTCTGCGTCCCAGCTCTGCCGCTCCTCCGCCGCCAGCATGAGGATGACCACAGTTTCCGGTCCGGCGGCGGCTTGGATCAGGGGCAGAAAAATCTCCGGCGCGGCCACAGCCCGGCTGGTGATGAAAGTGAACTGCTCCGGCAGCGGCTGGCCCGGCTCCAGCCGTTCTTCCCGCACCTTGACATTGGACAGTCCCAGCGTCCGGGCAACATGGCGAAGAAAAGCGGTGCGTTTCTGACGCGGCTCCATCAGGGTCACGCGCAGTTCCGGCCAAGCCGCCGCCAAGACCAAGCCGGGAAAGCCGGCGCCGCTGCCGACATCGAGCAGGCTCGCGTCCAGCCCGCTGTTTTTATGCAGCAGCGGCAGCAAGGCCAGCGAGTCGAGAAAATGTTTCTCGACCATTTCCGCCGCCGCAGTTTCGCGGGCGATCAGATTGATCTTCCGGTTCCATTTTTGCAGTTCTTGGCAATACAGCATGATCTTGTCAACAGAGACAGAAGGAATGCTGAGGCCGAGACGGTCAAGGCCGGTCAAAAGCTGACTGCGTTCACACATTTGCAACATAAGGGCAGAGGAAAAAATTGTGACAGCGTGTTTTGTTTTTTATGGCCGCGCAGCAGATTGCTTGCTGTGGCCTGAAACGCTGTCTTTCTCCAGCTGGCGGAGGAAACGCTGCTCGTAAAACAGTCCAGCCGGGCCGGTGGTGTGCGGCGTGTATGGCAGCAGGCCGTCGCTGTTTCCGGCGATGTTGTCAAAGCCGGCAAGCACCTCACCGTTTTCATCGACAGCAGAGAGATGCAGGTCGAGAATGGGCCGGAAGACCTTGACGATGCCGTCTTTGTCCTGCCGGATAATCATGTTCTCCCAGCGGCGGAGGCCGTAGCCTTGCAGCCACACGCCCGGTTTCTTCTCTCCGCTCAGAGTGTCGCTCATGACCGGCTCGTCCTCTTCGCCGAGAAGAAACGCCTCGGCTTCTGAACTGCTCTGCACGGTCAGCGAACTCCATGGATCAGTGTCAGACGAGTAAGTGAGCAGCAGGTGCGTGCCCTGATCGTTGAAGCTCCATTGGGCATGGCAGACTTGGCAGGCGACCTTGCCGCCGTATTTCGCATGGGCCGGATGCTGAAGCCGAGGAACGGGATGTTCTTTGCCGCTGGCTTTGCTGGTCAGAATGAGCTGTCCGCCTTCGCTCCGCAGATTTTTCAGCGGCGGGATTTGGCCCGGCTGCGGATCGTGGCAATCTGCGCAGCGCACCGCCGCCTGTTTGCCGGACAACTCCGCGCCGTTGTGGCAGTCGAGGCAGGTCAGGCCGCGCTGACGGTGGATGTCTTGGGCAAGATCGTGCTGCTCAACACCGTAAGGACGAAAATACGGGGCCTTGGTTGTCTGCGGCGAGCGGAAGTCGCTGCCAAGATCGTGCTCGTGCATTCCGACGAAATCACTGCCCACGCGGTTGCCGTAATGGCAGCTCAGACAGCGCGCCTCATCAGGCAGGCTGAAGGCGTGGCTGGCCAATTTGCCCTCTGTTTTGCGCAAATGGCAGGCCGCGCAGCCCAGCCCGCGCCGCGTGTGCGGGTAGCTGTCGCCTGCTGTGCCCGGATGACAGCGCAGGCAGCGGCGGCGGAGCAGGTCATTGACCAAATCCTCCTTGCTCTGCGGCAGGCTGTTCGGCTCCGGCAGCTCGCGCAGGCTGTTGACCGGCTCCAAGCCGAACTGGCGGCGGATCAGATTGACCTCGTTGCGCAGGCTGAAATGCCCGCTCTGGGCGCAGCCTTCCGCCTGCTGCGCGTGGCAGCGACCGCAAACGGCGGCCATGCTCTCCGGCGCGGCAGGCTTGGCGTTCAGCCCTTGGTGGGCAAGCTGGCGGTCATTCGCGTTGTTGTCGCCCTGATGACAGTCCGTGCAGGCGAAGTCATGCGGCGTGTCCAATTGAATCTCCGCATGGCAGCCCCGGCAGCCGGGCGGCGGCGGAGCTGCCGGAATGGTCGCCGCTTCCTGCGGTTTGGCAGGCGGTGCAGGGACGGACGGCTGTTTTTCCTCCCGGCAGCTATTGAGGAAAATCAGCAGGAAAGCAGTCGGCAGCAGAAAAATCGTTCTCATGAACTTGACAGTATAGCACGAACCTGATACATAATAAAGTCCAGTTTGCTGGAACTGGCGGCGGTGCCGTCCGCGCGGTCCGGCAGCGGCACAAGCAAGCAGGCCGATATAGCTCAGTTGGTAGAGCAACTGATTCGTAATCAGTAGGTCACCAGTTCAAGTCTGGTTATCGGCTCCAGTGATTTCAATCCTTGTCTGTGCCAATCCGTTTTTTTCTCTTGTTTCAGCCCCCATCCTGCCACTACTTTTTTGCTCGCCTTATCCTCCTCTAAAGAGGACAAAAAATGACTTTTTTGGTTCGATGTCATTCAAGCCAAGGCAGATTGCGAAATGTTCAATTAAACAGCTCCTTGCAGCTGCGCTTGCTGTGTAACAAAATATTATGCAAATAATTTTTTACACAAAAATATCTTCTTCATTCCCAATCCATTGTTTACGTGACAAAAGCCATACGGTTGCATCTGACTGGCACCCTCCTTTGCGAACAGAGCTTAGATGCCGCTATTCTGCAGGATGCGCCAATGGCCGAGTATTTTTCAAGAGTTCACGTTAGGTTGGAAATTTGCCTGATCTGCTCTACAAAGCCTCCATCGCTGTTGTGCCACGGCTGTATGTCGTCCTGTCCTCGCTCTGGTTCGGCACCTGCCGCCTTGAAGTGCGCGGACAGGAGAATTTCGACAAAATGCTGGCGCACGGCTCAGGCGTGGCACCGTTCTGGCATTACTCCGTTTTTTACATGCTTTATCATCTGCGCCAATACTCTGGCGTGGCGATGGTCAGCGCGAGCAAGGACGGCGAATACATCGCCCGCGTGGCTCATCTGCTCAACTTCGAGACCGTGCGCGGCTCGTCCAACCGCTTCGGCGTGCGCGCCCTGAAAGGCATGGTCGATCAGGTCAGGCTGGGGAAAAACGCGGGTATAGTCGCGGACGGCTCGCAGGGGCCGCCGCTGAAGGCGCAGCCGGGGGCGATTCTCGTGGCCGCCAAATCCGGCGCGCCGATCTTGCCTATCGTTTGGGCGGCGAAACGCTACAAGGCGTTCAATTCTTGGGACCGCACCATCATTCCCATGCCCTTCAGCCCGATGATTCTGGAATATGGCGAGCTGATCTGGGTTGAGCCGCAACAAACCGCCGAGACAGTGGAGCAGCGCCGCCAGCAGCTTGAAACCACGTTGAACAGCATGTACCGGCGGCTTTGGGGAGAGTTTGGCCGGGAGGGGCATTGACTTCAGTGTCAACAATGATACTATAAAAAGAGCATGATATGGCACTGGAAGATATCCTGAAGCAGTTCAACGCAAACCCGGCTGATGTGCGTTTTTCCGAGCTGTGCAAAGTATGCGATCATTATTTTGGCCAAGCACGTCAGAGCGGCAGCAGTCATCGCATTTACAAAACGCCTTGGACGGGTGATCCGCGAGTCAATATTCAAAACAGCAGAGGAAAGGCGAAGGCGTATCAGGTCAGGCAGGTGCTGAAAGCCATAGAAAAATTGGAGAGTAAAGATGCCTCTGAAGAATGACCGCTACACGTACCGAGTCACATGGTCCGCAGAAGATGATGAATATGTTGGGTTATGCGCAGAATTTTCAAGCCTGAGCTGGCTGGCTAAATCTCCAGAAGCGGCGTTGAAAGGAATCAGAAAAATTGTCGCTGAGGTCATCCAAGATATGCAAGAAAATGGAGAGGAAATCCCGGCGGCAATAGCCGGGAAAAAATACAGCGGCAAATTCATGGTCAGGATTCCGCCTGAAGCGCATCGCAGCTTGGCGATTCAGGCCGCAGAATCTGGTGTGAGCATCAATCGGCTGGTCAGCTCCCGTCTCTGTCAGAACAATGAGCGTCCCTGAAACCTCCTGCCTTGTCATCGCCGGACTGAGCGGCGGCTCCGGCAAATCCGTGGTCTGCGTCGCGCTGGCAGCGGCTCTGCGGCGGCGCGGCCAGCAAGTTGCGCCGTTCAAGAAGGGGCCGGATTACATTGACGCTGGCTGGCTGGCGACAGCCGCCGAGCAGCCCTGCTGGAATCTCGATCCCTTCCTGATGAGCGCGGCAGCCATCAGCGATTCCTTCCGGCAGCACGCGGCGGGCGCGGATTTTGCCCTGATTGAGGGCAACCGGGGCCTTTACGACGGCGTGACCGCCGAGGGCGAATTCTCCACTGCCGAGCTGGCCGTGCTGCTTGATCTGCCCGTGCTGCTGGTGGTCAATTGCAGCAAGACCACACGCACGGTCGCGGCGATGGTGCTGGGCTGCCGCGAATTGGACAAGCGGGTGCGCATCGCCGGGGTGCTCCTCAATCAGATCGCCTCAATGCGCCACGAGCAGGTCGTCCGGCAGGCGGTGGAGCAGGACACCGGCATTCCGGTCGTCGGCATTGTGCCGCGCCTGAAGGACGACATTTTTCCCATGCGCCACCTTGGCGTGGTGCCGCAGCAGGAATATGGCGACGCGAACGCCGAAGCGGCGGTGAGCCGTCTGGCTGATTTGGCTGAAGAGCATTTTGATCTGGAGCAGATACGCCGCATCGCTGAACAGCGGCAGTTTGCGCGGCTGCCTGAACGACCGTCCGGCAGCGGGAAACTGCGCATCGGCATCCTCCGCGACGCGGCCTTTCAGTTTTATTATCAGGAAAATCTTGATGCCCTGCGCGAGGGCGGCGCGGACTTGGTCACGATCAACGCCCTGACCGCTGACCGCCTGCCGGAAGATTTGGACGCGCTCTATATCGGCGGCGGTTTCCCGGAAACCAGTGCAGGACGGCTGGCGGAAAATGTTTCATTCCGAGAGTCTGTCCACCAGGCGGCGGAGCAGGGCCTGCCAATCTACGCTGAATGCGGCGGCCTGATTTTCCTTGGCCGCTCAATCATCGTGGACGGGACAGAATACCCGCTGGCCGGTGTCTTTCCGGTCACGTTTGCCATGTCGAATAAACCGCAGGCGCACGGCTACACCGTCTTCACGGTCGAGCGGGAGAATCCCTTTTATCCCATCGGCACACAGATCAAGGGGCATGAATTCCGCTATTCCATCGTCAAAAACTGGGACGGCAGGCAGGAAGATTTAGCTCTGCGCATGGAGCGCGGCACTGGCTTTCAGGGCAAGCGGGATGGTCTGCTGAAAAACAACGTGCTGGCTCTGTACACCCACGTGCTCGCTCCGGGCGCGCCGGAATGGGCGGCGGGCCTGCTGCGGGCGGCGGCGAACTGCAAATAAAAAAGGCGGGTCTTCCTCTGAGAAAAACCCGCCTCATTGCCAAGCGGCGTGACGGCAGATGCCGTGTTTTCAGCTTGGCGGCTCGGTTTGCAGAATGACACAGCTCTGGCAGTCGCGGCTAAGACGGTCAAGAATAAGATCGTCAAAAATGAACCGTCTCGCCGTCACTTTCAGCACCATTGGAATTTGCTCATGCTTTGCCGCAGCCTCTGAAATCTGAATCAGATCTCCTGGCAGAGGCACCGGATGCCACGTCGGCACTTTGATGGCAAAGGCGTTTCTTTTCAATGTGCCGTCAATTGTAACGTCAACAATTGTCATATAGGTCTCCATAGCCTTTCCTCCTTGATGTCAAGCTGCTGTCAGTTTTTCTGAGCTGTTGTAATGATGTTCAATGCTCCGCAGCCGCCGCACTGTGCGCTCTTTGCCGAGTGCGATGAGAATGTCGAACATGCCCGGCCCGGCTAATTGCCCAGTGAGCACTGTGCGCATGGCATTGATCAGCACGCCGGGCTTGATGTCCAGCTCGGCGGCCAAGGCGCGGGAAGCCTCCTCGGTGCTTTCCTTGCTGAACTCAGGCAGGGCGGCGAAACGCTCCGCCAGCATGGGCAGCCAGGTTTTCAGCTCAGGATATTTGAGCACGTTCTTCTTTAGCGGCGCAGCCTCGACGGCATAATCCTCGGCAAAATACGCCCGCCCCAGCGTGGCGAAATCGCAGACGGTGTGGAAGCGGTCGCGGATGAGATTGAGCGTCTCCAAGAACCACGCCCGCCGCTCGCCCTCATAGGCATCATCCCACAAGCCCTGCTTGATGAAGTCCTGCTTGACTCTCTCCGCCAGCTCTTCAATCGGCATGGTGCGCAGATAGTGCTCATTGATGGCGATCAGCTTCGGATCCGTGAAGAACTTCGGGTCGTCCTTCTGCAAGTTGAAGACCGAGTTGACCTTACCGATGCGCTCCAGGGTAAAGGCTTCAATCAGCTCCTCGCGGCTGAAGATCTCCTGATCTGTGCCGGGATTCCAGCCAAGCAGGGCGAGGAAGTTGCACAAGGCCCAAGGGATGAAGCCCTTTTCGCGGTAGAACTGCACGGCCACCACTTCGCCGTGGCTGCGCTTGGATATCTTGCGCTTCTGCAAGTCAAGCGTGAGCGGCATGTGCGCGAAGACCGGCAGCGGCGCGCCCAACGCCTCGTACAAGAGCACCTGCCGCGTGGTGTTGCTCATGTGATCCTGGCCGCGCAGTATATGGGTGATGCGGTCGCGGATGTCATCGACCACATTGCAGAGCAGGTAGAGCGGCTTGCCGTTGGAGCGGACAATGACGAAATCCTCTATGTCGCTGTAGGCCCGCTCAATGGTGCCGAGCACCTTGTCCTCGTAGGCCACCTTGCCCTCGCGCTTGGGCACTTTAAAGCGAATCGCTGCCGGTATGCCCTGCGCTTCCTTCTCCGCCACTTGCGCTGGAGTCAGGTCGCGGCAGGTGCCCTCATAACCGACCTCATCCTGCTTGGCTGCCATTGCCGCCTCGCGCTTGCGCTCCAGTTCTTCCTTGGTGCAGAAGCACTTGTAGGCATGACCAGCAGCCAGCAATTGCTCCGCCGCCTTGCGGTGCTCGTCAGCGAATTCAGTCTGGAAATACGGCCCTTCATCCCAGTCCAGCTCCAGCCATTGCAGGCCGTCAATGATGCCGTCTATTGAGGTCTGGGTGCTGCGCTCCTCGTCGGTGTCCTCAATCCGCAGCACCAGCTTGCCGTTGTTCTTCTTGGCCCAGAGCCAGTTGAGCAGCGCGGTGCGCGCGCCGCCGATGTGCAGGTAGCCGGTAGGGCTTGGTGGAAAACGGACGCGGACTTCAGTCATGGTGAATGTTCCTTTATTGCTCAGGTTGATTTGTTTCATTGTGCACAGACTGTGCGGCTACCAAAACTTCACCGTATCGTCACAGGAAATTCAGGGAGCAGCAAAGAGCGGGGCAGTTCCGTATCAGGAGAGAAAAAGCGGAACTGGCCTTTCTGGCCGCATATCCAGAACTCTTCTGCACCCTTTTCGCAATACAGCTTTCTCTTATCCAGCATCTCCTCTTCGGTGTTGGCTGAAGACATCACTTCGATGCAGATTTCAGGGGCGACGGAGCATTCCGCCTCATCTTGGATGAATTCAAGTCGTTGCGAGGAAGCCCAAGCAACGTCAGCCACCTTTGTTCCTTTCCGGGTGCGGACTGCGCATTCAACCAGCACCTCGCCGTCTTCTATATGGCTGTACAGCAGGCCGGTGATTTTCCCTTGAAACAAGGAATGGTAAACCTTGACTGGTGTCATCAGAAGCTGCCCTTGCTGATTGGATTCTATCTTAAATGGCAAGTCGTGCAGGCTGCTGTTGCTGCATATTTCCTGCCATGTTGCAGATTGATTAAAATTTATCATGATGGTTCACCTGCATGTCAGTTATTCCTGCACGCTACCAAAAGGTTTGCAGTCCCATTGAGCGGTACGCATCAAACGCGCTGTCCTTGGAAATCAGGATCAGCTTCCGTTGGACTGCCTGCCAGATCAGCATTCTGTCAAAAGGGTCTTTGTGAGCGCATCTTGGCAGGCGGCAAAAGCTGGCGGCTTCTTCGGGTTCGAGAGGCAATGGCAGATACCCCAAACGATCCGCAATGCTCGGCAGTTCATCGGGCAAGCAGTTTGTCAGAGTCAGCTTGCCTATGCCTGCTTTCAGCGATATTTCCCAAAAGGTCACGCTGCTGACGTAAACCGGGCTGCCGCTGCTGGCAAGCTCGGCATGAACGGCCCGACTGAGCTTCTCCGGCTCGAATGCGCTCCAAAGAAAGCTGTGGGTGTCGAGAAGATAGGCACTCATGACCGCAGCAGCTCCTCATCGGAAATCTCGAAGTCTTCAGAGAACTGGCAGGAGGCTTTGCCTTGCATGAGTCCTATCGGGCGGGGCTGAGGCTGATTGCGCTGCTGGATGCGGGAGCGCAGGAAGCTCACGAAGTCCAATGCTTCTTGAGCTTGTTCCAAGGGCAGATGGCGCAGTTCATTGAGAACTTGGATTTCAAGGGCGGCTCTGGTCATGGCGGTGGAACAGGTTGAGCTTGCAGGAAAAAGACTGCTTGGCAGCCTCGTTAGTTCATTGTACACAGAACCGGAGCCGGGAACAATGTTGCCGTGTCATGTGCTGTTATTCCGACAGTGCCAAACCAGACTCTCTCAGGATATCCATGCTCTTCAAGATGCTTCTTCGGTCAACGAGCTGGTCGGAAAGGAACTTGCGGACAATGCTGGCCAGAAAGGTTTGGCAAGCATTTTTTAACGAACAAGCTCAAACAGCGCAAAGCGGGCCGCTTTCCTGTCAAAGGTCATGACGGCTTCACAGCCCTGCGCTTTAGCGGCATGAGCAATCAGCAGATCAGAAAGATCGTATTTTCTCTCTTGCGCGGCTTGGATGAAATGATGCAGAGCTGGCCGATGTTCAAAGTTCAGCACCGGCATCAGGAGCAGCTCCCGCAGCGCATCTACTATCTCATGCCTCGGTATTGCATAGACTGATTCCAGAATCCAGATCAGTTCTAAGATGACGAGCAAAGGCACAAAGAGTTCACTCCGGGCCACTTCCGCATTCTTGAGGATATCGTAAACATTCTTTGCCTGCGTCTCGTCATCACCAACCAAAAAACGGACAAGGATGTTTGTGTCAATGCCTTTCACTTGAAGAGTTCCTTCACTCGCTTTCGTACAGCCTCATCCATTTCCGCCAAGGTTGCCGCTCGCCTGCCCGGCTTATGCAGTTTGCAGAACACTTCATCAACTTTCTTTGCCACAGGTCTGATCACCGCCTCTTGGTTCTCATTGAGAACGATTTCCAGTTTATCGCCGGGACGCAGCTTCATTGCGTCTCTGATGTGTTTTGGGATGGTCATTTGCCCTTTGGCAGTAAGCGTTGACAGCAGCATGCGTCTCCTCCTTGTATGGTATTCCGATTGGGCAAGGAAGTTCAGGCGCAGGGATGTCGAGCGCGTCTCCTCCCCCTCATTCCCTCTCCGCTGCACCCGTGATGCACAGTATTCCGCGTGGGCAAACGATAAAGCCGGTTGCCCACACTACTCGGCTTTGTGTGTTGTCAAAATACGTTGCAGCGGATTTGGTTAGGAAATTTTTGTTATACCAAGTTTGACAACGTGTTCAAAATGACATTGCGGACAAATCCATTTTTTATTCGAGAGTCTCCATACAGAATAAACAATGCCTGGAATTATGAAGAATAGCCAAAGAATCAACTCTATTCCAATCGAACCTTTTGTAATAAACTTTCCTTTCCCTGTAAAGTTGCAGTTCGGGCAATGAATATTCATTATTCTCTTTTTAGAAGACATGTTGTAAAAAACAAGAGGATAGGTGAATATCCATGCGATAACTAAAAACATAACAAATGCTTCATTGCCAAATAAAGGGAATATTGATGGGAGAAGGAAAAAACCTGCGATACCTATAATTATTTTATAGTAGACCGGCAATCCTCTTAATCGACTATGATCAGCATCATTTTCAGATTTTATTTGTATATGTTCTTTCGTTAAAGGTTCTCCGCAGTTAGGGCAGCTTTCAGCATTTTTGGAAATTTCTTTCTTGCATACCGAACAGTTAACAAGATTTGCTTTTCGTTCCTCTTCCTCTTGCGCTCTCCTTTGTTCTTCCTCAGCCTTTACACGTTGCTCCTCTTGCTTTTTACGAGCTTCCGCTTCTTTGTATCTCTTGAAAATGATTCCGCAGGTTGGGCATTCACCTTGTTTTTTTGCGTCTAACTGACAACCACATTTTGGACATGATTTTACAGTATTAACCAGCAATCTGGCAGGATTTTGTGGCGCAGAACTTAACAGAATTGTTCCGCCGCAGCTCTTGCATTTTGCCTGCTTTGCCCCAGCCGGAATCTTCTTCTCGTCAATGTTATGTCTCTTTTGACAACCTTGGCACTGTATAATCATGTCTCGCTCTATGCAATATCCTTGCGGTCTTGAAATATCTCGAACGCCTCGCCGGTCTGCATCCGCACCGCCCGGCTCAAATGCTCGCGGAACTGCGTGATCAGACCATTCTCATGCTGATCATCCAGATTCACATAGCTCATGAAGGCTTTTGGTGCGCGGCTCATCTCGCTTTTCTCTCCTGTAACAATCCTGCTGGGGTCATTCCAGCGGCGCGGGCAAACTCGATCGTGCTTGTGACTCTAACGCACAAACACGAGAGTGTTTATCTCACAAACGTTTGCGGGTAGATCTTGCGCCCCTACTCAACCCCGCCCTGTGTCCTGAAAAGCCCAAACCCTGATTTTTTGCAGTTGCCGGTGCTGCCGATTCCCGGTATAGTGCTTGCTTTGCGAGGAAAAATCAACAGTTTTATACTGTCTTTATACACGAATCCAACAAGAGGAAGACCATGAAAGTGCTCATCAGCGACAACCTGTCGCCTGTCGGAGAGAAAATACTCAGAGATGCCGGGCTGGAAGTGGACGTGAAGACCGGCCTGCCGCCGGAAGAGCTGAAGGCGATCATCGGCGAGTACGACGGCTTGGTCATCCGCAGCGCGACCAAGGTGAAGGCGGACATCATCGAGGCCGCGACCAAGCTGAAGGTGGTGGGCCGCGCAGGCATCGGCTTGGACAACGTGGATGTGCCGGCGGCGAGCGAGAAGGGCATCGTGGTCATGAACGCGCCGGACGGCAACGCGGTCACTGCGGCGGAGCACGCCATTTCAATGATGATGTCGCTGGCCCGCAACATTCCGCAGGCCACTGCCTCAATGAAGGCGGGCAAGTGGGAGAAGAAGAGCTTCATGGGCCGCGAAGTCACTGGCAAGACGCTGGGCATCGTCGGCATTGGCCGCATTGGTTCCATCGTTGCCAACCGCGCACAGGGGCTGAAGATGAAGGTCATCGCCTTTGATCCCTTCATGCCGCAGGAGCTGGTGGAGAAGATCGGCGTGGAGCGTGTTGATTTGCTGGAGCTGGCCCGCCGCGCTGACTTCATCTCAGTGCATACGCCGCTGACCAAGGACAACCGGCATATGCTCTCGACCGAATTCTTCAATGCGATGAAGAAAGATGCCATGTTCATCGACTGCGCGCGCGGCGGCGTGGCGGATGAGGAAGCACTGTACGCGGCTCTGAAGGAAGGCCGGATTGCCGGGGCAGCCTTGGACGTGTTCGAGAAGGAGCCGACCACCATCGAGACCACGCCGCTGCTCAGTCTGAACAACTTCATCTGCACCCCGCATCTCGGCGCGTCAACTTCAGAGGCGCAGGAGAATGTCGCGGTTGCCATAGCCGAGCAGATTGCCGATTACCTGACCAAAGGCGCAGTGCGCAACGCGGTCAATGTGCCTTCAGTCAGCGATGAGGTCTTGGCCAAGATCGGGCCGTACATCACCCTTGGTGAAATGCTCGGCTCGCTGCACATGCAGATCGCCAAAGGCGGCGTGCAGGAAGTGCAATTGGAGTACAGCGGCGACGTGGCCGAGCAGCATGTCGGCCCGATCACCGTGGCGTTTCTCAAGGGCCTGTTCACGCCGATCCTGCAAGACGCGGTGAATTTTGTCAATGCCCCGCTGATTGCGAAAGAGCGCGGCATCCGGGTGATTGAGTCCAAGACCACGTGCAGCGCGGACTTCACCAGCTTGGTCAAGATCACGGTCAAGAGCACCGAGGGCGAAAACGTGCTCGCAGGCACGGTCTTCGGCACCAAGAAGCCGCGTCTGGTGCGCCTCAATTCCTTCTGGCTGGAGGCGCTGCCTGCCGGGCCGATGCTGCTGGCCTACAATAAAGACATTCCCGGTGTAATTGGTGCATTAGGCACGACCATCGGCGCGGCAGGCGTGAACATTGCCCGCATGACCGTGGGCCGTGAGGAGACTTCGCAGCAGAACGTCATCCTCCTTAACACCGATCAGCCGGTGAGCAAGGAGCTGCTGGCCAAAGTGCTGGAGCTGGAGCATGTTGAGCACGCTCAGGCCCTGACGCTGCCCGCGTACAAGTCCTGACTGACCGCCGCCATGACCGAGCAGAAGAACGGCAAGGGCAGCCCGGAGGGAGAGCGGCAAGGAGGCTGTGTGATGCCTGCGGTCTCCTTCACCTCCTTCATCCTCTCCCTGAACACCACCGCCCTGTTTCATCTGGGGGACATCCCTCATCCTGAAACCGGTCGGAAGGTTTTTGATCTGGAGCTTGCCCGCCATGCCATTGACACCTTGGCCATGCTGGAGGAGAAGACCAAGGGCAACTTGGACAGCGAGGAGCAGGAGCTGGTCAGCCGGGTGGTCTACGAGCTGAAGATGCGGTTTATCAAGGCGAAAGGCGGAGCATAGTCCTGCGGGGGAAGGGAGGGCGCGCCCGCTGCGTCATTCCTCCCCGCTCCCGTCCTCCGGCATTGCGACTGCTTCAGACTGTCTCTCATCATTCCGCTTTTCCGGCTCCCGCCGCAGCTCTCCCACCTCCGGCAGATAGTCGCGAAAGGCATCGCCATAGATCTCCCAGATAGTGATGAACAGCGCGGCGATGATCGGCCCGATGATGATGCCCAGCACACCGAACAGGGCTATGCCGCCGAGCGTGCCGAAAAGCACGAAGAGGTCGTGCATTTCGGTGTCTTTGCCCACCAGCCGGGGCCGGAGCAGGTTGTCGAAATTGCCCGCCACCGCGCCGCAGATGACAGCCAGAATGATCAGTCCGAAGAAATCGCCTTTCACGCCAAGAACAATCATCGCCGGACCCCAGACCAAAGCCGAACCCACAGCCGGAATGATGGACAGCACAGCCATCACCGCGCCCCAGAAGGCTGCGCCCGGCAGTCCGGCGAAGAAGAAGGCCAGCCCGCACAGCCCGCCTTGCAGGAAGCCGATGATCAGTGTGGATTTCATCGTCGCCCCGGCCACCGAGGTGAAACGGCGCAGCAGCCGCTCCTCGTCTTCATGCGCCAAAGGCAGATAATAGAGTATCTTGTTCAGCAGCGCATGGCCCTCGGTCAGGAAGTAAAACATCACGTAGAGCATGATCACCGCGTTGAACAGGGCGTTCACGGTCATCTTGGTGATCGACGAGAGCGAGTTGATCAGCATGGCGGAGATATTGCCGACCAGCTCGCCCGCCTTGGCGATGATCATGTCCCGGTAGGGCAATATCTGCTCGTAATAGGGGATTTTCTCCGCGTAGTTGCTGAGAAGGCCCGGCTCCTTGACAAAGGAATCCACCCATGGGGTCACAGACTGCCCCACATGGATGGCTTGGCTGACCACCAGCCCGATGAGGAAGCCCAGCGGCACCAGAATCAGGCAGAAGACCCCGGCCACCACAGCGGCGGAGGCAAGATTCTCGCGGCCTTGCAGCCGCCGGGTCAGCCGCCGGTGCAGCGGCGCGGACATGGCGGAGAACAGTCCGGCCATGAAGGTGGCCATGAGAAACTGCCGGATCATGATCAGGAACAGAGCCGAAATCAGCACGACCATGACCAAGAGGACGATAGTGTTCAGCTTGGGATGTTTGATCATTTTAGTTGATTACGGCAGCAGCCGCGCCATGGAAACAATGCCCTGCTCAAGGCGTTCTCTGACTACTTTCGCCGCCAGCTCCTTTCTTGTCGCGAGCTGTTCGAGAAATTCTCTGTCAGCATCATCAGTGCCGATGGTCATGATGTCAATGCCCGCCTGCTTGGCCCGGTTTGCGGCGGCAAGTGCGGCATTGCGGTCATCCGGCATTCCATCGGTCACAAGGCAGATGATCTTTTCTCCGCTGCGGTCGGCAAATTTGTCTGTCGCCAAACTGAGAGCCACAGCCATGTTGGTCGAGCCGTCCGTCTGCATTTTTTCAAGAGCGGCATTGATCCGCGCAATTTCTTTCTGCGGCTCGGAGATATGTTCGGCATAAGAGGAAAACTGGATCAAACCGAGCGAGTATCCTTTTCGTTGCGACTCAACAGCAAAGCCGGAAGCACCTCTTTTGGCCTGATGCAGCTTGTCGCCGTCCATGCTTCCTGAGCAATCTATGACAAGATAGACAATGCCGCCAAAAAATGGCTTTGCTGGAACTATCGGCTTGCCTGAAGCCGCTTCAAGCTTTTTGACCCAATCTTTCTGCGCGAATTTTGCAGCAATGCTCTGTCCGCCTGAACGGCTGATGCTGTTCTTGTTGTCGCTCATGTGCTTCCTCTTACTTGCGAAATTTCATCAGAAAATCGTATGCCCAGTTGATTTTTTTCATCCGGCTGTCGTCTTGGACGGTGTTGCTGTCAGGATGCCAGACGGCGGCCAACGCTTTATACATTTTCTTGATTTGATCGGCAGTTGCATTGGGCGGAACACCTAAAATGCGGCAGGATTTTTCCTCGTCAGTCTCTTTAGGTGTGGAAATTTCTTCCTCGCAGTCATTTTCTCGATATCCAGCCGCAGCCTCTTTGATGCCGGTCAGTTCCTTCAGGATATCATTGGCAATCTGATGAAAATCATTCCAGTTCTTTCGCTGGAGAATATCTTTCAAATTTTCAGAATGCAGATAAGTATGAATGTAATCCAAGTGCGTCAGCAGGGCTGGACTGCTTCCTGTCTTATTGACCTCGCGCACCGTTTCTGTATAGAATTTTCTCGATAGATCATACAGATTGCCTGCCTTCTCAAGCTGCGCAACATCCTCTTTCGCTCTCCTGATAATCTCTGAAATCAAATTATTCAGGCGAGTAACGTCTGAAAGTAGCTCCTGCTTGTGAGCATCAACGAACTGTTGAATCTCAGATTTAAAGTCAACTGGAAAAGAAATTCCCAGTTTAACGTTGATAGATTTCACAGACTCTTCCAGATGATCAAGCTCACGAGTACGTTCTAGCGATGTGTTTGCTTGACTTATCAGCGCATTAGCTCTTTCTCTTATTTCTTGCTCAGGTTCGACTTTAAACAAGGAGATAAAGCACGAAATAGAATTTATCATAATAAATGAAACAGTAAAACCGATAAAAATACCAGCACACTCTGAAACATCAGATTCGTTTTTTCTCCCATAAAAAATCATATGAGAAAAAGCATAATTTTTTATGCAAACAACAAATATTATAAAATATAAAATTTGACACAGCGTATAAATCGTCTTTACCTCTGTACCATAAGACTCGCTGTATGATTTGGTTTGATCATTATCAATGGATAAATTTAATTTTTCCCCGTCATACCTTGCCGTTATTATATTTCGTAATCGTGAATCAAGAGCAAAGTCCTTCAGAATATAGTGCAAAAATACACCGACAGCCATTAGCGCACCTGCTGTCCCCCAAGCAGGTGCGCTGGCCAGAAATGCTTGAGGCAGCAAACCAAACAATCCCGGCAGGACTTCAGACAAAAAATCAAGTCCTATCGCAATCAAGATCGCAACAACAAGCAACTCCATTTTATTTATCTTCGATAAAAATAATTAGTTATACAGAACACTTCCCCTTGCACACAGGACATTTAAGCATTCCAGTGCCACCGCAGTTCTCGCATTTCTTCAGTTTGGCAAAAAGAGAAGGGCTGTACTGGCCTCTTCCTTTGCATTTTGGACAGTCAACCGTTCCCTTGCCGTTGCATGGTTTGCATTTTGCTGCCGCCATAATCAAGCCTCCTTTGTTGCATTTAAAAACTCTGTTTTCCGCCGCATCCAACGTTTTCCAAAAATATTCGATAAGTGCTGATCAGTCAAGCAGGAATATAAAAAGAAAAAAGGCGGTTTCCCTTGCCAGAAACCGCCTAACTCTGCCCCTTGCTTTCTTGCACTGGCACGTTATAGAAACACCACCGAAAACCGCCTCTCGAACTCCGCCTTTAACGGCACCATCACTTCCCTCATGGATGGCTCCGCCGCCTTCGAGCAACGTAGCTTGAAGATGTGCCGCCACTGCTCCAGATTCGCGTAAACGATGATCTCCGTCTTGCAGGAATTGGGCAGCACTGTCCGAGCCGCTTGGGCTGTGGAGGTCTCCAGCAGGCGCAGATAGAGCCGTTCGGTTTCCTCCATCGCCTGCCGCCAGAGGGCATATTCCGCGCTGTCTTCCGTCCAGAACATCGGCTTGATGAAAGTCACTTCACTGCCGAATTTGTCATCGCTGTAGCGGCAATAGCGCTGTGATTCCTGAAGAAACGCGCAGGGACGGTGGCGCACCAGCTCGTGGGTCACGGCGCGGTTGACGACAAATTTCACCGCGACATGACGGTGCTTGGCGAGCTTGTCCGCAGGCAGCCGCTCTACCTCTTCCAGCGGCACTTTGCGGACAGCGATGCCCGGCACGGCTATCAATCCGCCTTCCGGCAGGATGGTGCTGAAAAAATACGGGTGGCGGTCGTTGAGCAGAGCGCAGGCGGCCCGGACAACCGCGCAGTCTGGCTGAAACAGCAGCATTTCACGCCACGCCCGGATGCTGCCGGTGATCAGCAGGCGGTTTTCCTCGCGGCTGATGTGCAGATATTTGGACTGGCGCAGGAAAAGATCAGCAATCACCATGTCATCCGCGTAAACTTCCAGTGTGACCACGCCCATTTCCAGCACAGAGTTGTGGCCATGCTCGGCCATTTTTTCAACAAAGGGCAAGGCTGACTCCTGCGTTATTCGGTCTTCGCTCTTGTAGCAGATGCGCCCGCAGTATTCGATGCGGACAGCGAGGCTCTGCTGATCAAGATGGTCAAGGATTTCGCAGGAGGGAGAGATGATCTTCATGATTGTCCGTCTTCTTCAACAAAGAACACCCGGCGGAGCCGGTAGAAATAATCAAAGCCTGACCAGAGCGTGAGGATCAGGGCGACATAAACGAGAGCAAGGCCGATCTCATGGAGAAAAGGAATCGGCAGCACGCCGACCGGGAAAATCAGGATGCCGAGGCCGACGTACTGGGTGATGGATTTGATCTTACCCAAACCGCTGGCCGCCATGACCACCCCGGCTGAGGAGGCGATGCCGCGCAAACCTGTCACCAAAAGCTCGCGGGAGAGGATGAGCAGGGCGATCCACGGGGGCAGACGGTTCAGCGGAATGAGCATGATCAGCGCGGTGGTGACGAGGAGCTTGTCCGCCAGCGGATCAATCAACTTGCCGAGATTGCTCACCGCGCCATAGCGGCGGGCCACGTAGCCGTCGAGCAAGTCGGTGACAGCGGCGGTCGTGAAAATCAGGCAGCAGAACACGGCCAGCACATTGCTCTGCTCGAACATGAGCAGGACAGCCAGCAGGGCGGTGAGGACAAGGCGGGCGGCGGTGATCAGGTTCGGCAGGTGTCGCATAAGCTTCATGGCGCGCTTTGGTTGTTCTGAGAGGAGCGGCGGATGCCGGGCGTTCCGTCATGGCTGACAATGTACCGCGTTTTGCGCCGGGATGCTGTTTCTTTGTGCGGCGGCGGAAAAAATCTTCCTCCCGGCCCGTTCCGCGCTGCTTTTGCTCTTGACATCAACCGGAATGTTGGCGAAAAATTGACGGCAGAAACTCTTCCATCCATTCATTCCCAACAGGCTTCCTTATGAAGAACAAAATTCTCTCCGCGCTTCTTCTGGTCGTGTCCGCTGCCGTCTTCTCCGGGCTTTCTGCCGCGCAGGCGGACACCATCACCGGCAAGGTGGCGGCGATGACCAAAAACAGCAAGGAAACGAGCGCCGAAATCATCCCTGACAGCGCAGGCGGGCAGCCGTCTCACCGCTGTTCTGTCTCGACCACGTTTCAGGAGATTGGGGAGATGCTGATGCAGGCGATGGAATCCAAGGCGACAGTGGCCATTGTCAGCTCAAAAAACTGCGCTCCGGCAGGCGCGGTGAGAGACTGCGGCAGCATCGTCACCATTGAGACCGTGCCGCAGAAGCGGCATTCTCAGCCGCGCGGATGAAACTTCTGGTGCCCGGCCTTGAGGCGGCTGGTGTCAATGTGGGTGTAAATCTGGGTGGTGGCGATGTCGGCGTGGCCGAGCATCATCTGAAGGGCGCGGAGATCAGCCCCGCCCGCGAGCATGTGGCTGGCAAAGGAATGGCGCATGGTCTTGGGGCTGACGGTCTTGCTGATGCCGCAGCCACGCGCCATTTCGCCGATGATCTGCCAGAAACGGGTGCGGGTCATCGCCCCGCCCCGGCTGGTGACAAAGAGGAAACGGCTGCCGCGCCCGCCAAGCAGGGCGGGGCGGCCTTGTTCTAAATAATCGGATATCCGCACTCCGGCCTCAGCGTTGAAAGGCACCATCCGTTCCTTGCTCCCCTTGCCGAGGATGCGGACATGGCCGCTGCTCAGGCTGCAATCCTGCACCGGCAGCTTGACTAATTCAGATACCCGGATGCCGGTGGCGTAGAGCAGATGGAGCATGGCGCAGTTGCGCAGCCGCAGCGGATTCATCTCCGCCTCGGTGGGCGAGGCCAGCAGCAGATCAACTTCAGTTAACGACAGCGTCCCCGGCAGCGCGCTGCCGATTTTGGGCAGGTCAATCTCCGCCGCCGGACTCAGCGGCAACACTCCCTGAAAGACAAGAAAATCAAAGAATGAACGCAAGGCGGAGAGCCGCCGGGCGTTGCTGCGGGCTTGGATTTCGCGGGCATGGCAGTCTTTGAGAAAAGCCCGCACTTCGACGGCGGTGATCCGCACCGCATCGCTGATGCCCTGCTGCTGGAGGAATTCGATGAAGAAGCGGAGGTCTGAGCCATAGCTGTTGACCGTGTTGCGCGAGAGCCTACGCTGCACCGTGAGATGGCGCAGGAAATGATCAAGGCTGTCGGTGAGGGGCGAGGATTCCACGGCGGATAAAAAAGAAGCCCCGCCAGCGTGCTGCTGACAGGGCCTGAAAGCCTACATCCGGTTCTTCATCCGGTTGTATTTGCGCAGCTTGCGCAGGGCTTCGGCGGACTTGCGGCGTTTTTTGATGCTCGGCTTCTCATAAGCCTCGCGCCGTTTGAGTTCGCGTTTGATGCCGTCAATTTGCAGCTTCTTCTTGAGCTGGCGGATCGCGTACTCCAAGTCTCCTTTGACTTCGACCTCAATCATGAAAAAATCACATCCTTTGCGGAAATGGCATGTCCCATCTGCGTGTTCATCTGAAAAAAGAAGGCAGCTAATTTATGCCAAAGCAGGGGCCATGTCAACGCTTTTCTGTTTTTTCCCGCCCGGCGGACATGGAATTTTTTTTCTTGACATTTTTTGCAAAACATTCTAATTCTGCCCAGTCAGCCGCATGTCCGGCAACAACGCACCGAGGAGCACGATGATGACCCGGAATCTTTTTGTTTGGCTCTGCTTTTTCCTCCTGCTGTTTTCTTCAAGTTTGTCTGCGGCGGCACCTCCGCCCAATCTTCTCCACTACGAAGGCTATCTCACCGACAGCAGCGGCGTTGCTTTGCCGGACGGCACGTACAACATCGTTTTCCGCATCTACAACGTTCCCACTGGCGGCCAAGCCCTTTGGACAGAGACGTGGAACAAGGACACCACGCAGGCGGCAGTGACCGGCGGCCATTTCCGTCTGCTGCTCGGCACGCACAAGCCGCTCACGCCGCAGTTTTTCAGCCAGAACCCCAGCACGTGGATTGGCATGACGGTGGGCGGTGATGAAGAGCTGTTGCCCCGGCAGCGGATTGCTTCGGTGCCGTATGCCATGACCGCATCAACCGCTGAATCCGGCGGCTCTGGCGGCGGATCGAGCGTTCCCACTGGCGGCATCATCATGTGGAGCGGCGCGGCTGATGCGATTCCATCCGGCTGGGTACTTTGCGACGGCAGCAACAGCACGCCTGATCTGCGGGACAAATTCGTCATTGGCGCGGGCGGTGCCTACACCGTCGGGCAAACCGGCGGCAGCAGCGGCCATAGCCACAGCATCGGCGGGCAAAGCCTGAGCACCAGCGCGGCAGGCGACCACGGCCATCACATGGATTTCCAGATTCACAAAGAGATGTGCATTGACGACTGCACCGACGGAGCCGACGACGGCAGCAAAAATGTTGGTTCGGACAGCCACGGCCACCGCATTGCTGGCGACACATGGGGCGCAGGCACGCACAGCCATGCGGTGCCGGATCACAACCACGGCGGCGCAACCGGCGCAGGCAACGCTTTGCCGCCGTTTTACGCCTTGGCCTTTATCATGAAATTGTGATCATGGGGCGGAACGTGGTGGATTTCATGGCGAATGGTGTCGCCATCGTCGTAAGGGCAATTCATGAATTGCCCTTACGACGATGGCGGGCTTGGGCAAAGAAATTTTTGGCCCTCCAGATTGCCTTTTCGTATTTCCTGCTGCTGTGTTCCACATCCGCAGGCGCGGCGACGCTCAAATTTGAATACGACCAAGCCGGGAACATGATTTCCGGGCAAGGGCTGTATTACGAATACAATGATGCAAACCAGTTAGTCAAAGTCAGGAAGGACGCGCCGAGCGGCCCGGTGATTGCGGAATATGTCTATGATTACCAAGGCCAGCGGGTTAAGAAGATAGAAAACGGCATCACTACCTATTACATCGGCAAGCACTACGAAGAACGCAAAGGAAATACGGTCAACGAAAAGACCAATTATATTTTTGTCAATGGCCAGCGGGTTGCGGCCAGCATCAAGAAGGACAATGGACTGGCCAAGGTCAGTTATTATCTGAACAATCACCTTGGCAGTGCCGATGTGGTTGTTGATGCGCAGGGCAATGTGACGGATAAAGTCCGGTATTATCCGTATGGGGAATACAGAACGCAGCCCAATGCGCAGCGGCACACCTATACCGGCAAGGAGCGCGACGAGGCGACAGAGCAATATTATTACGAAGCGCGGTATTACAATCCGTTTATCAGGAGGTTTGCGCAGGCGGATACGGTTACACCGAATTTGTATGATCCGCAGAGTTTGAATAGGTATGCGTACACGAGAAATAATCCTGTTAAATATGTTGATCCATCAGGACATCTATTTGATGTAGTTTTTGATGTTATTTTTATCGCAAACGATATAAAAACGTTAGTAACTGATCCAAGCAGCAGGACGGCAGTTAATTATCTTGCTTTAGGTGCTGATGTAGCAGGTCTTCTTATTCCTGGAGCAACAGGACTTGGTACAGGCGTAAAAGTTGCTCTCACGGGAGCGGCTGTAGTAGATAACGTTGCTGATACAGTAAGGGCTATTGATAAAACAGGTGATGTTTTAAGTTCTACAAAAAAAGGATTTAATCCTTTTAGAAATACTGATAATGCTGGAAATGCAATAAAATCTGTAGGAAAAAATATAGATAAAGCGGACAATGTCGATAATGTTATTAAAGAAACTTTTTCTTTAAAGAAACCAGATTTAAGTAAATATACTGTTACATCAGACGAGGCTCTCGATGCAGGAGAAAAATTCCTTGGTGCAGGATATAAAGAAATAGGCAAGCCAGGTAGCGGTGTATTTTTAAGTGCTGATGGTACAAGGCAATTTAGAATAGATGAGAACTCGTTAACTGGGAAGCATTCCCCAGGTGCTCCTCATTTTCATTTAGAATTAAAAAAACAGGGTTCAAATAAACCTTACGCTAATAATCATATTTTATATGTAGACTGAAAAATGAATTCTATAAAAATAGATAATATAGGGAAGATAATCGATGGTGATAACAAGGGGAAGTTTATAAAAATATTAGATGACACAGAAAACACAGGTGGATATCTAATTATTACATCAGAAGATATCGAATTTAAAATTGGCTATGATGATTGGGTAGAAAATGAATCTGCTATTGAAGGGTATTTTTTGGAATCTCGTTGGGTTATTGATTGGATGTAGTATTTTTTTGATACTTATTTTTTCCACCCCCGCTCTCGCCGCCACCTCCAGCGAGTTCGACTACCATTACAAATTCTCCGCCGCTGCCAAGCCGGAAACCCGGCTCAAAACCAACTGGGGCGCATGGCAGACCGATCTCAACTCCGGCGCGTTCGGCTACAGCTTTGACCTTGAAACGCCGCCCGGCACCGGCGGCCTTCAGCCAAAACTCCAGCTCACCTACAACAGCCAAGCCGCTCAAAGCAAGGCTGGCTGGACGGGCGCGGGCTGGGAACTGCCCATTCCCTACATCCAGCGCGACATCGAGCACACCAAAACCGATGCCTCGGACGACAGCTTTGACCTCATCATGGACGGCAAGCACGATCTGGTGGCGCAGGGTTCTGGCCAGTTTAAAACCAAGATCGACAGCTGGATGAGCATTCAGGCGTTGCCCGGCGGCAGCAACGAGAAGAGCACGTACTGGCTTGTCCGCAGCAAGGACGGCACGACCTACCGCTTCGGCTATTTCAGCAACTCCGAGCAGATGCAGACCAACCGCGACACGCGGGTGGCAACGCAGGCCGCCCGCTGGTGGTTGGACACAGTGACGGACACCAACGGCAACAGCATTCATTTCACCTACAGCGAAATCGGCGGCATCACCTATCCCAGCGCGATTGAATACAACCGCGACAAGCAGCGGCGGATCAGCTTCACGTGGGAAAACAATCCCTTCGCCTACCTGACCATCAATCAGGGTTCGGAAGAACGGTTCACGCAGCGGCTGAAATCGGTCAGCGTCAGCGTGCAGGGCAAATTGGTCAGACGCTACGACCTGAGCTACCAGAGCAACGAAATCGGCTCCAACTCCCTGCTCACCGCCATCACCACGGTGGGCGCGGATGGCGCGTCCACGCTGCCGCCAGTCAGGTTCAGCTACAAACCGCTTGTCACCGGCTTTGACACGGGCCGCGCTTGGGGCAATTCCGCCGGTGTCCCGATCATGGAAACCGACGACGACAGCGACACAGTTAAAGACCTGATTGATGTCAACGGCGACGGCCTGCCCGACCGGGTGCAGCACAAGGACAGCACGTGGAAAATCCGCCTGAACAATGGCGCGGGCTTTGACGCGGCGGAAACAGTCTGGGGCATTCCTTCCAAGAAATGGGCCATCCGCCAAGTCCACACCCCGGATGAAAAGAAAGAAGAGGCCAACACCCGCACCGCGCCAATGGACGTGAACCGGGACGGCTACATTGATTTTGTCTGCGCTGACGACACAGACGACGACGGCAAGCGCGACACCTGCCTGCAAAAGGGCGTGTTCAATGTCTTTCTCGGCAACGGCGGCGGCTTCCCGACGCAGCAATATTGGCCGCTGCCCACGGACAAGGTTTTTGTCCAGCGGGTGCGGGACATGAAGGACAGCTCCGGCGATGTCCGCCAAGCCTTCATTGACATGAACGGCGACGGACGGCCTGATTTGGTCAAGGCCAACATCTCCGACGACAAGTTCATGAAGAATGTTGACAACGGCTGGGTGGTCTGGAGAAATACCGGCTCCAGCTTTGTTCCCGGCTGGTGGCTCTGGCCTGATCCCCTCGGTGCAGACTACAAAGGCTACATCACCGATGTTCACTACAAAAAAAGCGACAAAACCACGCCAGTCAAAGTCACCTACGAGGACATGAACGGCGACGGCCTGCCGGATATGATTGATGCGCGGGACAACTCCGGCAACTGGAAGATTTATTTCAACGACGGCAGCCGCTTCCTCAAGCCTGCTGAAACGTGGGCCGCTGGAGCTGAGTACATCCGCAACGCCAAAGAAGGCGGCGACCTGAAGGACAACCTGATTGACATGAACGGCGACGGTCTGCCTGACCGGGTGTACGGCATCAACGGCGGTGAATGGCGGGTGCGCTTCAACAACGGCAGAGGCTTCACCGAGCGGAGCTGGGCCACCAACGCTGGTCTGCCGGACAAAAATCTGCGCGACATCAAGGAAGGGCTGCGCAATCACCGGGAGATTCTCGACATCAACGGCGACGGTTCGCCGGATTTGCTCCGGCGGACTTCGACTTCCGGCGACTGGACGGTATATCCCAACCGGGCTGTGCAGACCGATCTGCTGAACAACGTCACCACCTCCTACGGCGGCACAGTCACGGTCAATTACGCATCCTCGCGCAGCTTCCCGCAAACCCGCCTGCCCTTCAACTTCTGGCTGGTTTCCTCCATGTCCACCAATAATGGCATGAGCGGCGATCATGCCTTGAACACAAGCACCAGCTACAGCTATCAGGGCGGCCTTTACGATTACCCGACCCGCGAATTCCGTGGCTTCTCAAAAGTGACGGAAACCAGAGCCGACAGCACGAGAAAGGAGCACTATTTCCATCAGGACGAGGGCCGCAAGGGCAAACAGTACAACGAGCCGCTCTTTGCCGCAGATGGCCGGAAATTTTCTAATACTGAATCTGCTTGGACAGCAACTGCCAGCGGCGGGGTGTATAAAACCTTGCTGGCGGCGGAGAACAAGCAGACCTTTGACGGCACAGACACGGCCAAGACATTGCGGACGGAATATCCGTCTTGGGACATGTTCGGCAACCCGCTCTTGATCCGGCATTTGAATGACACGGCCACTGCTGCCGACGATCTGTATGAATATTCGGCCTATGTTTACAACACTTCGCGCTGGATTGTGGACAAACCGTGGCGGCATTACTTTGCGGCAGCGGAAAATGGCCCGGCTCTGCGCGAGACCAAGTACATCTACGACGGCAAGGGACAGCAAGGCATCCCGGACAAGGGCAATCTGACCGGCAAAATTGAGGTCATTAAAGCCAAGAGCGAAGCCCTGACCTCGTATCAATACGACAGCTTTGGCAATCAGATCAGCGTCACCGATGCCGAGGGCCGCACCAGCCGGACAGAATGGGATGGAACTTTCCACGCCTTTCCGGTCAAGAAAATCAACGCCCTGAATCATGCGGCCACGGCGACCTTCAACCCGGCCACCGGCGAACCGCTGACTGAAACCGACCCGAACGGCTACATCACGCAGTATCAATACGATACCTTCCAGCGGTTGGTGAAAAAGGCTTTGCCGTATGACTCCCTGAGTTCTCCCACAGAAACAGTTGCTTATTTTATCGACGGCACTGCGCCGGAGTCGGTGCGGGTCTCGAAAAAGACGGCGGAAAAAGAAATTCCTGAAGACCCGTCGTTTAACCGGCTGGAAGCGTGGCAATACACCGACGGCTTCGGCGACCTAATTCAGGAGCGGAGCGAGGCGGAAAATCCGGCCCAGCAGATTGCTGCGGATCATTTCTACGACAGCATGGGCCGGGTGCAGCGGAAAAGCCTGCCCTATTTTGTCGCGGCTGGTTCTGCCTATGTTCCTGCCAGCAAAAATAATCCCGGCCTCAGCTACGAATACGACCCATTGGGCAGACCGGTCAAAGTGATTAACCCGGACGGCACCTTCCTGAGCCGGGTCTTTGATCATTGGCGGGTCAGCGAGACTGATGAAAATGGGCATTTGATGGAATACTTCTTCAATGCCCAAGAAAAGCCGGTCAAGGTGATTGAGCACACCCAGCAAGGGCCGTACACTACCAGCTACGAATACAGCCGCTTTGGTGAAATTGAAAAGATCACCGATCATTACCGCAATGTCACAAAGTATAGCTACGATGCTTTAGGCCGAAAGACTGCCTCGGTTGATCCTAACCTTGGCAGGTGGACATATAAATACGATCTAGTTGGCAATCTCCGTTCTCAGACCGACAGCCGGGAGGTGCGGATTGCCATCAGCTACGATAAGCTGAACCGAAAGATCAAGGAAGATCGGCCAAAAGATCAGGACATCTTCTACGAATACGACACAGAGGTGATCGGCCCGATAGCGAAAATCACTGATCACGCAGGAGAAGTGCGCTTCAGCTACGACAAGCGTCTGCGTAAGATCAAGGAAACACGCAAGATAGATCAGTACGCTTGGACAACGGCATGGCAATATGACCAGATGGACAGGGTCATCCGAGAAACCAGACCGGATGGAAAAAGTATTGTTTATAAGTACAACAACCAAGGTCTGTTAGACAGCATCCCAACACTGATTTCCAATCTCGACTACAACGCCAGCGGCCAGCTTGCCAAACTGTCCCGCAGCAATGGGGTGAATACAGATTATGAGTATTATCCCGGCAACCTGCGCCTGAAAACGCTGCTCACTCCGGCCAAGCAGAACTATGCGTATGAATTCGACAAAAAAGGCAACATTCTGACGCTCACCGATGCGGTTGAGCCGTTCAAAGAAACCTTCAAATACGACGACTTAGACAGGCTGATCTCTGCTGAAGGCGCAGGCAGCTACGCTGTTCAGTATCAGTATGATGCGGTCGGCAATCTCAACCGTGTCACGCAAGACGGCAGAATGCAGCTTCTCTCCTATGGCAGCAGCGGCAGCATTCCTCACGCTGTGACCGCCATCAACACAGATTTGCCTATTATCGCGTCATTCTTCATCAGCAACAATGCCCTCTACACCACACGTCCCGCAGTGACACTGAACAGTGTGATCAGCGGCGGCACTTCGTTCATGGCCAGTGAGAATAAAGACTTTACCGGAGCTGCGTGGCAGCCGTATCAAGAAAATGCCAGCTTCACCCTTTCTTCCGGCTACGGCGAGAAGACTGTCTATTTCAAGGTCAAAAACGACAGCGGCGAATCGGAAGTGAAAAGCGACCGGATTGAATATCTGGCCGACAGCAACGGCGACGGTGTGCCGGACAAGTATGACCGGGATGCTGACGGCATGGCTGATTCATGGGAGCTGCGCTATGGCCTGAATCCCAACGATCCTGCTGATGCGGACGGCGATTTGGACGGCGACGGCTTGTCCAACAAAGAAGAATTTCTGCGCGGCACTGATCCGACCAGCGCAGACAGCGACGGCGATGGCATCAATGACAAGGAAGAGGTGGACAAGGGCACCAATCCGGCTGATCCCGACACTGATCATGATGGACTGGACGACCTGCGCGATCCATATCCTTTGACACCGTTTCAAGATGCGGTGAGCAAAAAATATTTCCTCAAGGCGGAACGCTTCCTGCCCGGCGGCGGCGAACGCAGTGCTTCCGCAGGTCTTTTCCTCCATGATCTGCTCGGCAACGGTCTCATTCCTCTGCATGAAACAGCCCTGATTATTTTCGATACCGATCAAGACGGTGTGGCCGACCGGAATGACAACTGCTTGTCATCCGCAAACGCTGACCAAGCAGATGCGGACGGCGACCGTTTAGGCGACAGCTGCGACCCGGATGATGACAATGACGGAGTGGAAGACAGTCAAGACAACTGCCGCCTGACAGCGAATGCGGATCAGCTTGACACTGACGGCGACGGCAGAGGCGATGCCTGCGACGAGGACGACGACAATGACGGGATGCCGGATGCGTGGGAAAGCAAATATGGCCTTAACCCGAAAGATCCGGCTGACGCGCAGCTTGATTCTGACAAAGATGGCCTGAGAAATCTGGAAGAATACAGGAGCGGCGGCAGTCCCCGCTCCGACCTTGCCGAACCTCCTGCGTCAAACTTGGGTGGTATTTACATGCTGCTGCTGAAATAAAAAGTCATTTCGCAATCATATCAGTTAACAGCCGCTGCAACTTAATGTTCAGCGGCTGTTTTTTTTTACTTTCTCACCCCGGCAGCAAAAGCTGCTTGCGCCTCTTCCCGCCAAGATGGTAAACAGAACCGCACGCTGCGGCATGTCCGCCGGGCGGCTTGATGACGCTCACACACCACTTAGCCCCTTGGGAGATAAACAATGGCTGCTCTTGCCCCGTTCCGCGCTCTGCGCTACAACCCCGCCAAGATCGAACGGCTGGATGATGTCTTCACCCCGCCCTACGACATCATCTCCGCCGGAGACGGGGAGAAGCTGCGGCAGAAGAACCCGTACTCGATGATCAACCTGGACCTGCGCAACACGGCTCAGGACGAGACTGCGGACGATGGCCGCTATCAGCAGGCCCGCGACCGCTTCCTTGCCTGGCAGGAGGAAGAGATTCTCATCCGCGACGCGCAGCCCGCCATCTACCTCTACAGCATCGAGTACCAGCATCCGAACGGCAGGCGGCTGACCCGCAAGGGCATCGTCGCGCTGGTCGGGCTGGCGGAGTTCAGCGAGGGCATCGTCCGCCCGCACGAGAAGACCTTTGCCGGGGTGATCGGCGACCGCCTCAAGCTGATGGAGACCTGCGCGGCCCAGTTCAGCAAGATCTTCTCCATCTACTCTGACCCGCAGCAGGAGGTGATCCGCACGCTGGAGCAGGCGCAGGAGTCGCAGCCTTTGCTGCACGTCAAGGACGGCAATGCCAACACGCACACGCTCTGGCGGGTGACAGACGCGGCGGTGATTGCTGCGGTGCGGCAGTTCTTCGCCGACAGGCCGGTGTACATCGCCGACGGCCACCACCGTTACACCACCGCGCTGGAGTACCGCCGTCGGATGCTGGCCGCCAACCCCGATCTGCCTGCCGACCATCCCTGCAATTATATTATGATGTACCTCTGCGGCTGCGAGGATCCGGGCCTGTCCGTGCTGCCCACGCACCGCCTCGTGCGCTGGCCGGGCGCGATGAGCGCGGACGCGCTGGCGGCAAAGATGAGCGCGGGCTTGAAGGTGGCGGAGATCACCCAAGGCAGCCGCGAAAGCCTGCTCGCCGAGACCCTCAACCGCATGGACGAGGCTGAGGCGGACAGCGGCCTGCCCGCTTTCGGGGTCTATCATCCGGGCGAGAACCGCTCCTTCCTGCTCGCCTCCACGCCGCAGACCTTCGCGGCCAGCCCGGCCCTCGCCGCCAAGCCGGAGGTGCTGCGCGGGCTGGATGTGGTCGTGCTCTCCGACTTCCTCATTCAAGAGCAGCTTGGCCTCAGCCACGAGCAGTGCGTGCGGGAGAAGTTGGTGAGCTACATCAGCGACCCGGACGAGGCGATTGACGCAGCGGTCAAGCAGAGCGTGACTGAGGACGGCCACACGCCGCTGCTCTTCCTCCTCAATCCGACCAAGGTGGCGCAGGTGCTGAAGGTGGCGGACAGCGGCAACATCATGCCGCACAAGTCCACCTTCTTCTACCCCAAGATCCTCACTGGTTTGCTGATACGGAAGCTGGACGAAAAGGTGGAACTGTTGTGACTGCCATCGCGGCGGAGCAGGCAGCGGTGATGCTTTCGCAATCAATGATTGGCAGCTGTGTCAACAGGTATTATTGCGAACAAGGGCGGCATTCAGGCAGTGTTTAATGAACAGCCAACGGATTCAGGCCGCGCTGCCAAATATCCGTCCGGCAGCCAGTCCGCCGCAGGCTGTTTGTTCTGATTGACTTGCCGCGCTTTCTGCTTTAAGCTGACGCATTGCCCCAGTCCTTTCAATGACAAACCTGCGAGGAACTCGCGCCATGAAACTGCTGATCGCTGACGATGAACTCTCGACCCGGATACTGCTCCGGCATTGCGCCGCCCGCTGGGGCTATGAGGTGGTTGAGGCTGCGGACGGGCTGGAGGCCATGACTTTGCTGCGCGGCCCGGAGCCGCCCCGCATCGCAGTGCTGGACTGGATGATGCCCGGCTTGGACGGCGTGGAGATCTGCTCCCGGCTCAACCCGCCCGGCGGCGGGCCGCTGACCTACATCATCCTCCTCACCGGCAGAAGCGACAAGGAGGACGTTGTCCACGCCTTGGATCAGGGGGCGCACGATTTCCTCAGCAAGCCGGTGCACATCGGCGAGCTGCACAGCCGGATCACCGTGGGGCGGCGGCTGGTCGAGGCCAACGACCGCCTGATCGAATTGGACAAGCTCAAAGACCGCTTCCTGCGCATCGCCGCCCATGATTTGCGCAATCCGCTCGGCTACATCATCACCATGACCGAGATGCTCTTGGACAGCAGTTTTCTTGAGATGCGCGCCAATCTCGACAGCCATCTCTCGGCTATTCATGAAACCGCCTCGGTGATGCAGGGTTTGATCAATGACCTGCTCGACCTCTCGGCGGTGCGCGAAGGTACCTTCAAGATCAGCCGGGAGGCCGCCTCAATCAGCGACATTCTCCGGCAGGCGGCGCGGATACAGGGGCAGGCGGCGGCCCGCAGACAGATCCGCATCGCCGAGCAGCTGGCCGAGATTCCGCCCTTCAGCTTTGATCCGGCCCGCATCCGCCAGGCCGTGGACAACCTGCTCGGCAACGCGGTCAAATTCTCCTCGCCCGGCTCCGCTGTCACCTTGAGCGTGGCCGAGGAACCGGGGCAAGTCAGGGTCTCGGTGGCTGATCAAGGGCCGGGCCTGAGCGCCGAGGAGCTGGCCCGTCTTGCCGCCGGAGAAACGCCTCAGCCGCCTGGCGGCGGCAAAGAGGGCAGTCTCGGCCTGACCGTGGTCAGGAAAATCATCGAGCTGCATCAGGGCGAGCTGCGGGCGGAAAACCGGGCCGGAGGCGGCTGCGTCGTCAGCTTCACTCTGCCTGCCGCCTGAAATTCTCCCCGCCAGTCAAAGTCAGGGCTTCCGCCGCCGCTGTTTTCGTGGTATTTTGCCTGCAAACCGGCTGCGTTGGTTGGCTCCTCCTCCCTGAACAGAACGGCATGAAGAAATCCATCGGCATAGATCTGGGCACCACCAATTCCGCCGCCGCGATCAAAAAAGCGCGGGTTGAAGTGCTGCAAAACGCGGAAGGCGAGTTCATCACCCCGTCCTGCGTCACCGTGCGCAAACGGCTGATGCGGAAGCCGGAGTTTATCGTTGGCCGCCATGCCTTGGAGTGGCTGCGGCAGGAGCCGGAGAACACCGTCACAGCGGTCAAGCGGCTGATCGGCCGCAATTATCACGACCCGGAAGTGCAGGAGCTGATCAGGAACGGCAGGTTCCGCTGCCCGCTTTCGCCGCATTCCAGCGGCACCAAAAACAGCTTGGCGATCACCGCTGGAGGCCGCGAGTTCAGCCCGGAGGAAATCTCCGCCCATATTTTGGCCAAAATCAAGGCTGATGCCGAACGCGCTCTCGGCGGCGAGGTGGACACGGCGGTGATCACTGTGCCCGCCTATTTCAATGACAAGCAGAAGCACGCCACCCGCACCGCCGCCGCGCTGGCCGGACTGAAGGTCAGCCGCCTGCTGCCGGAGCCGACAGCGGCGGCCATCTCCTTCGGCGTGGATCAGCTCTCCGGCACCGAAGGCAAAACCGTTCTGGTCTTCGACTTCGGCGGCGGCACCCTTGACCTCTCCTTGCTGGCGATCAGCGGCGGGCAGATCATCGAAATAGCCAAGGGCGGCGACATGTGGCTCGGCGGCGAGGACATCGACAACCTGCTTGTTGTCCACGCCCTGCGCGAGACAGCGGCGCGGGAGGACATGGATGACCTCCGCCTCCGCGCCCTGATCGGGCGGCTGGAGCCGGGCCAGCGCAACCGTCTGCTGGCCGAGCTGAAGACAGCGGCGGAAAAGACGAAAATCGCTCTCAGCGACAGCCCGGAAGCCTGTCTGTCCGTGCTGGGGCTGCTCACGGACGAGGACGGCGACCCGCTGAACATCGAGGCGGAATGCAGCCGCGAGCAGCTTGAGGAGCTGATGGCTCCGACGCTGGCGGCACTGCTCAAATTAGTGCGCGGCCTGCTGACTGAGTCTCATTTCAGCAAAGAGCTGGTTGATCTTGTTCTTTTGGTCGGCGGCAGCTCGCGCATTTCCTGCGTGATCAACGCCTTGCGGCAGGAGTTCGGCCCGGAAAAAGTGCTGGCGCACGAGCGGCCCATGCTGGCTGTGGCGGAAGGCGCGGCCATCCTCAGCTGCCGTCTGGCGGACACGCAGGAATGCCCGTCCTGCGGCAAAGAGGCCGGGCAGCATGATGCCGTCTGCCCGCATTGCCAGTTCGACCTTGAAAATCATGCTGTCCGGCACGGGCTGGTGGACATCGTCCATGCGGCGGCCCATGACTATTTCATCCGCTTGGAGAACGACCAGCGTTTTCTGCTGATCAAAAAAAACACGCCGCTGCCCTGTTCCAGCACTGAGGTTTTTCAGCTGGTGGATGCCGAGCAGGAGCTGGCGCATATCCGCTTCTATAACGTGGTCAACGGGCGCGAGGAGCGCATCGGCGACCTCTGGCTGGGCATTGACCGCGACAGCGGCGGGCCGGAGCCGGAGGAGCCGCCGCGCGTCGCCGTGACCTTGGACATTGACGAGAGCAATTTGGTTTCGGTGCGGGCGGCCTTGGCCGGCCAGCCGGAGGTGAAGGTCGAGGGCACGCTCTCGCGCGGCAAGGCGGACGAGCGGCTTTTCCTTCTTCTGGAACAGACAATCAGCGAGGCCGACCGCAAGGGCTGCTCCGCCTACACTGTGGCCGATCTGCTCTGCCGGGCCAGAGGGATCATCCGCTCCATCCGCAAAGTGGTTGATCCCCGCACCGGCGCGGCGGACGAGGCCCTTTGCCGTCAAGTGGAGGAGAAAATCCGCAAGGCGGCGGCAATCGCCGAGGCAGAGGAAGCCCCGCTGACCAGAATTTATTATGCGGAAAGCATGTTGAACGACTACGGCAGCCTGATCGCGCCTGCTTTGCAGGAAAAAATAATCAGCAAAATAGAGCGGCTGCGGAAAATCGACGAGGACGGCGGCTATGAGGAGACCATGCAGGCCATGGACGAGCTGGCCGCCGCGCTGGAGGATCCAGGCTTGAATTTGGCGCATGACCTGACCCAGATTGAGAACGCCTGCGAAATCTGCCATCGGACAGAGCCGGACAAGGCCACGCGCTTCATGCGGGCGGCGGCGGCGGTGCTGGAGGCCGCTGAGACGGGAGAGGAGCCGGATATTGCGCAGTTGGAGGCGGTCATGCCGGAAGTCGAGGACGTGCTGGATCAGCACGCCCGCAGCGCGCAGAAAATTCATCGGGACATCCGCAGATGAGCCAGACGCGCAACTGTCCGGTCTGCGGGCGGCCCGGCCTGCCGCCCGACTGCGGCAGCTGTCCGCAGTGCGACGCGGACTTGACCTGCTTTCAAGCTCTTGACTCGCTTGCCAGCCCGGCGGCGGCCACAGTCGCCGCGCCGCCGAAAAAACGCCGTTTTCCGTGGGCGGCTGCCGGTGTGCTGGTGCTGCTTGCCCTGCTGCTTCTGGCCGGGCTGGCGGCGAGCATGAAAAGCCGCCTTTCCGAGCTGGACCGTCAGCTTGCCGAGCTGAAAGCGGCGGAAGCGCGGACGGCTGCGGAGAGCACGCCGAAGCAGGAGCCTGTTCTTGCCGCCGCGCCGCCGCCCCCGGCGGAGCAGACCGCCAAGCCGCCTGAAAGCAAGATTCAGATTGATGCCCGCGTCCGCATCATTGATGAGCGCGAGGCGGCGCAGCAGGCGGCGGCGGTCAAAGAAACGAAGAAGGCCGCCGCTGTTCCGCCTGTCAAGCCGGAACAGGCTGATGCCGGGCCGAAAGTTGTGCTGGAAGCCATTGAATCGCCGGACACGGACGAGGAGGAGCCGACAGGAGCGGCACTGCCTCCATCTCCATCACCGGCAGCAGCGGAGCAAAGCGCAGAAGTTCGGGAGCCACCGCCGCCTGCCGTCCTGCCCGAAACGCCGCCGGTGCTGCTCAAGCCGGAATTCAGGAAACACCGTGTGCGGCCTGCTCCGGCAGCGGCGGCGGCTGAAAACGTGGCGCAGGATGCGGCAGCAGCGGAGCAGGCCGGGCCTTCAGCTGCCAAGCCGCAGCCCGGCGGGGCCGTTTCCTATTTGGTCAAGGACGGCGAAACGGTCTGGGATATTGCCGAGCGGTTCTACGGCGACCGCAAATATTATCCGGTGGTGATGGAGCAGAATCCGCATGTCTTTCTCGGTTTTATCCGTAAAAACAGCACAGTGCGCCTCTTCGCCGACCGGAGCGAGGCTGAAGCGTTGTATCAGCGCAGAACCGAGCGGCGGGACGGCCTGCTGCTGTGGAAATATGAAGTCCGGCCCGGCGAGACGTGGCGCTCGATTTACGCCCGTTTTTTCCTGCCCCGCTATTCCGGCATGATTTTCTATGGTGATCAAGATGTTGCGCCGGGGAAAACCATGCTGATCATCCTGCGCTGAAGGCGATGCGGCTGGCCGGACTCTGGGCGCGGCTGCTGCGGCTCTTCGGCTGGCGCGATCGAGCGGAGGAGGAACCCGCTGAAGCCGAGGCAACAGAGCCGCCCGATCCGCATCAAGCCGGGCTTGCGCTGGCTGCCGCTGGCGACCTGTCAGGTTGCCTGCGGCTCTGGAGCAAAGCTGATCATTTTGACAACGCTGAAGAGATATTGCGCGTCCAGCTCCTGCTGCTGGAAGAGCTGCGCCGCCGCTTGGATGCCGGGCCGCTGGAGGCGGAAGAAGAAGTCTTTGCGCTGGCCGATGAGTTCGCCCTGTTTGATCTGCCCGGCGGCGCGGAGCTGCTGGCCCGCTGCCGCAGCATCCGGCTGGCCCGATTCTGGCAGGCCGGGCGGCTGGAGGACATCGCGGCAATGGCTGATCAGACGGACTGGCTCCAGCCCGCCGCGCTGGCCGTGCAGGCCAAGGCCCTTTGCCAGCTCATGGCGGCGGAAGAGCCGGTTCCGGCGGCGCGGGCGCGGCAGTTCATCGACGCATGGCTGACGCTGCTTTTCCACCCGGAAGCCGGGCCGCAGGCAGAAGCGCTGCGGCAGGCCCTGCTGAACTTCGGCATGGAACGGCTGCGGCGGCAGGCGGACCGGCTGGCGGACGGCGGCGCGGAATTGCTTCAGCAGTGGCACGAGACGCTGGATATCTTGGAATCATTGCGTAAGCTGACAGCCGGCCCGGTCTGCGCTCCGGCTTTAGCTCTTCGGGCTGGGCTGGCGGAGCGGCACTGCGCCCTGATCAGGAACGGGCGGGCGGCTTTCGCCGATGAGGCGGCATGGCTGGCGGCAGGCGCGACCTATTCCGCTGCGGGCCATGCCTTGATTCTGATCCGCGAGGGGCGGCACGAGAACGCGCTCGACGCGCTGGCGGACGTGGAGGAGGACGCTGATCCCTTCACCATCTGGGGCGCGGCGGAAATTCGGGCTGCCTGCGGCCTGCGCTGTCTTCTTGACGGGCGGCTGCGCGAGGCGGAACAGATGCTGACCGGCTGCGGCCCGGCGCATTGGACGGCGGAGCTGGAGAAACGGCTGCTGGCTGTGCTGGAGCGCGATGAGGAGCTGGACGGCGGGCGGCTGACCGCCTGCATGAGCATTCTCTCTCTGCTGCCGGAAGACAGCCCGGCAGGCGGCGCGTTCTGCGCGGCTTTGACCAGTCAGGCTGTGCGGCTGCGGGCTGAAGGCGCGTCTCCCCGCCTGCTGGCAGCTGTGACTGCCAAGGCCGCCGCGCTCCAGCCCGGCGACGAGTTCGCCCAGAAGCTGCACGACGAGGCCCGCCTCAGCCTTGAACTGGCGCAGTTGGACGAAGCCTTTGCCTGTGACTGCTTCGCCGAGGCCGCCCGCGTCGCCGCCGCCAGCCGTTTCCCGCAGGCGCGGGAGCATTTTTTTGCAGAAGCCGGACGAGCTGCGGCCCGCGCCGAATGTGGCGGTTGCCTTGATAAGGAAGCGGCGGCCTGTGTGCTGAAAGAGCTGCTGACAGCCTGCTCCGCTGTGGATGCTGAACACGGCGCTGTCAAACAGATGCGGCGGGCATTGTCATGAATCCGTTCAGAATCCTCAATCTCGGCCAAGATGCGGAACCGGCGGAGGTCATGCGTGCGGCGGCGCAGGCGCTGCGGGAGCGGCGGCATTCCGCCCGCGAAATTGCGGTGGCCCGGCAGATGCTGATGGATCCCGCGCAGCGGGCCGTGCTCGTTTTCCTGCATTTCACGGACATCGCTCCGCTGCTCAGGCAGCCTGAAGAAGCCGCCGCGCAGCGGCTTGAAAACTTGTCAAACTGTAGCCCGGACAAAGACCCGCACTGCTATGATGCCTGCCTCGTACAGCCCGAAGAGCGGCAGGGCGAGCAGGACTGTGGCGGTGAGGTCGCCCGCCGCGAGCAGGAAAGCGAGAACGACTATGGCGATGTAGAAAAATTTGCGCTTGCGGCGGAAGTGGCCGTGCTGCACCAGCCCGGCTGCTGCGGCCATGACCATCAGGAAGGGAATCTCAAAGGAGACAGCCAGAGCCAGCACCATGCGGGCGGCAAAGGCCAGGTAGAGATTGAGCTTGAGCATGGGCTGAAGATTCTCGCCGGAATAGCTCATGAAAAAGGCCAGGGCGCGGGGCAGGACGATGAAAAAGGCGAAGAGCGCGCCTGCCAGAAACAGCCCGCCGGACCAGAAGATGATCCGCCGGGCCAGCCGCTTCTCGTGGGCCAGCAGGCCGGGCGCGGCGAACATCCACGCCTGATAGAGCAGAAAGGGGAAGCTGGCCGTGATGCCGCAGAGCAGGGCCAGCTTGAGGTAGGAAATGAACGCGTCGGTCAGGCGGGTGTAGACTAATTTGCCCGGCTGGGTGTGCGCCAGCAGCGGGTGGAGGGCAAAGGCCGCAAGCTGCTCGATGAAGAGCCACGCCAGCCCGGTGCAGACCGCGACGGCAAGGGCGGAGACTAACAGCCGTTTGCGCAGCTCCTCGTGGTGGGGCCGGAGCTGTTCGAGAAAGGCGATCATGCCGCTGGTTCGGGCGGCGGCGGGACAGGATTCTTGCCGACCACCCGCTCCTCTGCGGCAGGCTCTTCCTCAGCCGCCGCCGCAGCTTCCGCCGCTGGCTGCTCCTCGTGCAGAGGCCGGGCGGTCAAAGACTCCATGTCGGCCTCGATCTCCGCATCAACCTCGCCATTGACCGGCGGCCTGCGCGGCGTGCCGCCGATCTCGTCGTCAGCCAGCAGCCTGCGCTGCATCTGCCCGGCGGTCTGGCGCAAGTCCTCCTTCACCGAGCTGATGGCCTGTGTTTCCTCGCTCAGGCTCTCCTTGATCTGATTCATCGCCCCGCGCAGCTCGTTCACGCCTTTGGCCAAAGAGCGGGCCAAGTCAGGCAGCTTGTCCGGCCCGACCACAATCAGGGCCACCACCAGGATGACAATCATTTCAGGAAGGCCGATGCCGAACATTGCGCTGTCTCGCTGCTGGAAGGATGAGGGAACTGGCTGAAGGGAAAAATGTACGTGATTTGCCGCCGCCTGTCAAGCGGCGCGGCGCGCTGCCGCTTTCCCGTTGACAGACGGGCGCGGAGTGCGTTTAGATGCCCAGACTGATTCCTTTCTCCAACGAGGTGCATCATGCTCTCTTTTCTTGCCGAGGCCGTCCAAGCCTCCTGGACGCTGCTCAATCAGGCCGCCTTCTACATCCTCTTCGGCCTGCTGGTGGGCGGCCTGCTGAAGACCTTCCTCTCGCCCGCCTACGTGGCCAAGCATCTGGGCAAGGGCCGCTTCAGCTCGGTCTTCAAGGCGGCCCTGCTCGGCATTCCGATCCCGCTCTGCTCCTGCGGCGTGCTGCCCGCTGCGGCCACGCTGAAAAAGCAGGGAGCGAACAACGGCGCGGTGGCCGCCTTCCTCATCTCCACGCCGGAATCCGGGTTGGACTCCATCTCCATGACCTGGGCCTTGCTCGATCCGATCATGACTGTGGCCCGCCCGGTCTCGGCCTTCATCTCCGCTGCCGCAGCCGGACTGCTGGAGAACAGCATCTCCTTCGAGCCGCCGCAGGCCGCGCCGCCTTCGCCGTTCCGCATGGCCGGAGCTTCGGCGCCTGCCGAGCCTGCGCCGCCGCAGGGCTTCATCGCCAAGCTCAAGGCCGGTGTGCAGTATATGGTCAACGACCTCTGGCCGGACATCGTGGGCTGGTTCTTCATCGGCATCATCGCCGGAGGGGTGATTACTGCTCTGGTGCCGGACGAGATCTTCTCCGCCTGGCTGGGCGGCGGCCTCTCCTCCATGCTGCTGATGCTGGCGGTCGGCATTCCGCTCTACATCTGCGCCTCAGCCTCAACCCCGATTGCCGCCGCCTTCATCCTCAAAGGAGCCAGCCCCGGCGCCGCGCTGGTCTTCCTGCTCGCAGGGCCGGCCACTAACATCACCTCGCTGACCGTGCTCATAGGCATTCTTGGCAAGCGGGCCACGGCGCTGTATCTGCTCTCCATCGCCGTGGTCAGCGTCATCTGCGGCCTGATCGTGGACGCAGTCTATCTCTCCCTTGGCATCAAGGCGGCGGCTGTGGTCGGCAAGCATGGCGAGATGCTGCCGGACTGGCTCATGCTGGCCGCTGTGCTGCTGCTCTTCGCCCTGTCGGTGCGCCCGCTGCTGCGCGGCCTGCGCCGCCGCTTCAGCAAGGCGGAGAAAAAACCTTCCTGCTGCGCTGCTCAGTCTGAGCAGCAGAAAAAGTAGCTTTTGAGATTCCCGTATGTGTTTGTCCGTTCTGCGGACGGCACATGGAGCCAGCAGGCGGCTGTGTGATCTGCGCCGCTCCCTCCGGGCACTCCGCTGACAAGCTCCCTGAGCGGAGCCGAAGGGAGCGGTTCATGAACCGCTCCCAGCTTCCTGTCTCGCCCAGTTCAGCAGACCACCCGCAGCAATAATCTCCCGATACCGCCGGGAAAGCTCGCAGATGGCCTGCACCGCCCTGCCGCCGATTTCCACGGCGATCAGCTCCGCGCCTGCCAGCACTGCTTCACGCAGGCCGGGAATCACCATCTCCGTGCCCTGCTTACGCCGTCTCCACCTTCAGCACATCTACGAGCCTGCCGCCATAGTCATTGCGGATCATCTCCTTCAATGCCGCATACGCATTCACCCGGATGTTCAGACTGCTCACAGCCGAGCCAGCAAAGCCTTGCAGGGTGACTGCCCCATTCGCGGTGACTTTCATCTCTGCACCTGCTGCGCCACCCTCTTTCATATCCAGCAAACTGAAGAGCAACGCATCACTGCGCACGTCAAATACTGCTTGGATGCGCAGCGTTGCATCTGCCGCCACGCTGCCGCCGGTGACGCTGACATGCGGACTGCTCTCCTTGCCGCTGAGAATGCCGACTTCCGGCGGGTTGGGATGGCCCATCTTGGTCAAGGTCAGCGGTGTGCGCAGCATCCGTCCATAGCTGCCGGTGCGCAGGGTGCCGTGCTCGCTGTAGCGGGTGCTGATTGAAACCGTGTACTCGTTGTTCCACGGATGCGCCTGCGCTGGGATCGTTGGCATCAGCAGTATCTCGCTCGAATCAACGCGGACAAAACGGCTCTGCGCCGAGCTGCCGCTCTGGGTGCCTTCGAGCACGCACCCGCCGTTGTCCGGCGCGGTCTGGTCAAAGGCAAGGTTGCTGCCGGTCAGCAGCAGCACGCCGTCTGGGTTGAGCACATTTTTCAGTCCAAGCACGGTATCCTGCGCGGTGCTGATCAGGGGCAGCTTTTTCTCCTCCGGCAGACGTTCGGCCTGCGCATTCTGGCACAAAAATTCGACAAAGGGCGGCGAGACCCGGACATTGACTTGCAGGCACTCGTCCAAAGGCGGCAGCGGGTCGTCCGGGCTGTCCAGGCGGCCAGTGAAGGACGGAAAATAGCTGAAGCTGCCCTCCAGCGTCACCTGTTCGCCATTGAGCAGCCGCTCCTGGATGGCTTCCGTTTCCGTGTTCAAGATGGTCAGGATATCAGACTCATTGAAGTTCGGATGTTTCCGGGCGATGTCAGCGGCGATATCCTTGCGGCTGGCCTTGTTGCGGGGCACAAAACGAATCCAGTAGGATTGCGGCGTGGTGAGGGCATTGATTTCGGGCCGCCATTGAAGAGTCGCCATGATCTTTCTCCTTGCTTAAACAGTTGAGATAACCGTGCAAACCTTATACCGCCAATCCTAAGACGGCGAAGCCTGCCTGTCAAGGATTTTGCTGCTGATTTTTGCAGGCGCCTTGGCGGAAGAACGATAGGTTCCTCTCTCTGCTGACGATAGGCTCCTATCGAGTTTGGCGATAGGTGCCTATCGTTCTGAGAGTGAGGCGCCTTGCTGCAAAATGAGCAGGAGCGTGACGCTGAAGGAAAAGCGGCAGCGGCAGCGTGCTTTTCTTATTGATATGTTACGCATTCCGAACTATGCTCCCCCTATTCGCACGGCCAGCATTCCATTGGATGAGGGCGGAAGAAAATCACATCCTTGCACAAGGAGGAGCAAAATGAGAAAACAGACGTATTGGCGTATGCTGCTTGCGGCATTCTTTTTGCTTATGCTGGCTGGAGGCACGGCGCAGGCGGCCATTGATCCAGCCACAGCGCAGAAGCTGATGGCCTCGGACGGTGCGGTCGAAGATCATTTCGGCAGAAGCATAGCTATATCCGGTGATACGGCGGTGATCGGGGCTGATGGGGATGACGACAACGGCATTGATTCCGGCTCTGCCTATGTCTTTGTCCGGGCTACTGACGGCACATGGACGCAGCAGGCGAAACTGCTGGCCTTAGATGGTGCGGCTGGAGATCATTTCGGCTTTAGCGTGGCTGTATCCGGTGACACGGCAGTAATCGGAGCTTATGGTGATGACGACACAGGCATTGATTCCGGCTCTGTTTATGTCTTTGGCCGGGCGGCGGACGGCACATGGAGCCAGCAGGTCAAGGTGCCAGCCTTGGATGGTGCTGCTGGAG
>NZ_JBLWEM020000002.1:0-84579 GCF_048287365.2 Candidatus Electronema sp. JC
GCGGAAGAAGGCATCATGGCGTGTCACCTGTGTTTTCTAACGGTCAATGTCCGGGATGACCAAATCGAGCGTGGACATGATGGTGATCAGGTCGGCCACCTTGTGTCCGGCGGCGAGTTCGTTCAGCACGCTGAGATTGGAAAAGTTGGGCGAGCGGTACTTGAGCCGGTAGGGCTTGGTGCCGCCGTCGGAGACGATGTACACGCCGAGCAGGCCGCGCGGAGTCTCCACTTGGCTGTAATAGCTGCCTTTCGGCAATTTGTAGTTCTGCTGCGGCTGGCTGCGGTGCGGGCCGCCGGGGAAGCGGGCCGCAGCCTGCTCCAATATCCGCAGCGACTGGGCCATTTCCTCCATCCGCACTTGGCAGCGGTCGTAGCTGTCGCCGGTGCTGCCTAAGGGAATGTCGAAATCAAACTGATCGTAAATCGAATAGGGATCGTGCTTGCGGACATCATAGCTGATGCCGGAACCGCGCAGCACCGCGCCGGTACAGCCATAGGACAGAGCTTTTTCCGGCGAGAGGATGCCGATGTCCTTTGTCCGCTCCAAGAAGATGATGTTCTTGTTGAGCAAATTGCTGTACTCGTCCAGCACCTTGGGCATTATCTTGAGCAGATGCTTGACTCTTGGAATAAAGGTGTCTGGCACATCGACTGAAGAGCCGCCAGGCCGGAAATAGTTCACAGTCAAACGTGCGCCGCACAGCTCCTCGAAGATATCGTTGATCAGCTCACGTTCACGGAAACCGTAAAAAAAGGTGGTGAAGGCACCCATGTCCATGCCGAGCACGCCCCACCAGAGCAGATGCGACTGAAGCCGTTGCAGCTCACAGATCATCAGCCGGATGTATTCGCCGCGCTCCGGCACGCCGATGTCAAGGGCCTGCTCCACCGCCATGCAGAGGCAGAGGTTGTTGGAAAAGGCGGAGAGATAGTCGAGACGGTCGGAAAGATGGATGTTCTGGACGTAGGTCTGATTTTCGGCCATCTTCTCAATGCTGCGGTGGATGTAGCCGAGATGCGGCACCACTTCCACCACCGTCTCGCCGTTGAGCCGCACCACCACGCGCAGCACACCGTGGGTGCTGGGATGCTGCGGCCCGATGTTGACGAAGAACTCCTCGGCTTCCTCGTCGTCCGGCGGCGGCAGCTTGAAGCCTTCCGGCAGCGTGTTTCCGTCAAGACTGTATTCGCTGAATGATTCTGTGATCATTTCCTTCCCGTTCTTTTCCGTGTCCGCCGCTGTCAACATATCGCCGCCGCATTGCGGAACATTGCTTAATTGTCCAGCACTTTGCCTCGCAGCAGCTTGATCTTGCTCTGCCGCACCTTGCTTTCCAAGCGTCTTTTTTCCGATGCCTGAGTCGCCTTCGTCGGTTTTCTCGCCTTTTGAACCGTCAACGCTTTTTTGATCAAGTCCCGCAGCCGCTCCAGCGCGTCCAGACGGTTCTGCTCTTGCGTGCGGTATTGCTGCGCCTTGATGATGACCACGCCATCTTTGCTTATCCGCGCATCATTGAGGAGCTGCAAACGCTGCTTGCAGATGTCCGGCAGCGATGAAGCGTTGATGTCAAAACGAAGATGAATCGCCGAAGCCACCTTGTTCACATTCTGCCCGCCAGCTCCCTGCGCCCGAATGGCCAGCAGCTCAATCTCGTGATTATGGATGGAGATGTTGCGGGAGATGTGGAGCATGGCTTTGCACCGTTAATACGGCCTTTTCACCACCCGCGTTGGATCATCATAATCCTTGCGGAGCGGATAGCCGGGAAAATCTTTTTCCAAGAAAATCCGCCGCAGGTCTTGATGATTGCGGAAACGGACACCGAAGAAGTCATACACCTCGCGCTCATGCCATTCCGCGCCGAGATAGAGATCGGATATTGTGGCAATTTCCGCACCGCCGTCTGCATCTTTTGCTGCCCGGCTGCGCAAGAAGAGCTTGTGGCCGTCGCGGCAGGAAAGCAGCTGCACCACAATGTCAAACGAGTCCTTCCAGTCCACGCAGGTGAGCTGAATGAGCATGTCCAAGCCAAGGCTCTGCTCGTTTTTCACGTATTCGGCAAATTCACGGTATTGCTCAGGCGGCACGACCAGATCGAGGATATAATCTGAGCCAAGCTCGGCAACCTGCTTTGGGGTAATACCCGGATGATCATAGACCTCAACAGTAGGGAATTTTTCCTGAATCATTTGCAGCAGCGTCCAGTTGCTGATGCCCTGCGCCGCCGGTTTCCGACGCGGAACAACTGGAAATTCCTCTTTCTTGACGCGGGCGGACTTGGGCGCGGAGCTGGCCGGATTGTCGCGCTTGAACTGCTCCCGCGCCTCACGCAGCTCCTCGTCCTTTCGTTTTTCCTGGGCGGCCCATTCTGCCTGCGCTTTGCTGAACAAATCCTCAAACGGAACGTTCAGTGTCTTATGCACCCGCCACGGATGGCGGCGGCCTTCTTTTTTAATCTTCTCCTGAAGCTGCAAGATGCCTTGAATCAGGGCCTCAGGACGGGGCGGGCAGCCGGGAATATAGACATCCACCGGCACTAGCCGGTCGCCGCCTTTGACTACCGCGTAGGAGTCATAATAAAACGGCCCGCCGGAGATGGCGCAGGAACCCATCGCGATGATGTATTTGGGCGCGGGCATCTGCTCGTAGAGGGTGACGAGATTCTTCGCCATCTTTTCATTGATCGTGCCGGCAAGGATGATCATGTCCGCCTGACGGACGCTGGCACGCATGACTTCGTAGCCGAAGCGGGCCAAGTCATGCCGGGCGGCGATGGTGGACATCATCTCAATCGCGCAGCAGGAAGTGGCATAAACCAGCGGCCAAACTGAATTTGCCCGCCCCCACGCCACTAGCAGCTCGACCGCGTCAACTAGCTTGATACCGCCAGGTAGTTTTTCAATCAGCTCGCCGGACTGTCTGACCAAGGCGGATGCGCCGTTGTTTACTCCCATACCAGAACCCCCTTGCGCCACGCGTAGAGCAGGCCGGAGAAAAGAACAAAGACGAAGCCGAATAATTCAAGATAGAGCAGATTAATAGTGACTGCGCCAGCCGCACCGTTGGCCACTGCTCGGAAAATTTTCATGCAGGGGAAGAGGAACAGCGTTTCTATGTCGAAGAGGAGGAAGAGCAGGGCGAAGATGTAGTAGGCAACCTTAAAGCGGATGCGCGCTGCACCGATGGGGGTTTCAGAACACTCATACGCCTGCCGTTTGCGCAAGCTATCCGGCGAGCGATACGAAAGCAGCCAAGCTAGCAGCATCGCACCGCCTGCAAAAATAGTCCCAAGAAAGGCCGAGAAACCTATCAATATGTAGCTGTCCATGAGTGCTGACAAGGCTGAATTCATGTTTCTGCTTCAAGCTGTTGTGTTACTCGCCTAGAGGTGAGCATAGCATAAAGAATATATATTACCACTACTTTCAAAGTCGGTCAAATAGATAATAACTATAAGCTGAATTGATGAGCCGGAATGCGCACTGTTTCTGCCAGACACTGGAGACTGCCCGCTTGACGTGGGCAGCGGCGGCAGGGTACTATGCAGGAGGCTGTTCTTACCTCCTGAAAAGCGGAGCAACTCAATGACCAGACTGCTTCAGTACGCCACCGTCCTTCTGGCGACGGCATGGCTTCTTCTGCCTCTACCAGCACATAGTTTCAGCATCGGTGAAGAGCGACTGCTCGGCGAGCAGCTCCTATACGCTGTCCGCACGGAATTTGACCTGCTTGACGATCCTGACATCTCCCAGTACATCAACAATCTTGGCCAACAGGTGCTGGAGATCGCTGGGCCGCAGTATTTTGATTACCATTTCTTTGTAGTCAAAAACGATCAGTTCAATGCCTTTGCCGCCCCATCCGGCCTGATCTTCTTCAATACCGGTCTAATCAAGGTCATGAAGAACGAAGACCAGCTTGTCAGCGTTATGGCTCACGAGGTCGGGCATGTGGCCAGCCGTCACATCGCCTCACGCATGGAAAAACAAACCAGAGTGACCGCTCTCAGCATGTTGTTTGGCCTAGCAAGCATTGCCGCAGGCAATCCACAGCTCACTCAGGGACTATTCACCAGTGCAATGGCGGCAGGCGCGAGTGCGAGCTTGAGTTTCTCCAGGCAAGACGAAGAACAGGCTGATCGGTTGGCATTTGACTGGCTGCGGAGCATGGATCGCGATCCTGCTGCGATGGTGGGAATGCTGAAAATCCTCCGTCGAGTGGCTCGCTACAGTTCTGAACAGCTCCCACCCTATTTACTCACCCATCCTAATCCTGAAGACAGGCTCCATTACGTCCAATCCCTGATGGAGCGGCACAAGAATGAGGATACTCTCAAGAAGTCAGCAGGAGATGGCTTTGCCTTTCTCCGCTTCAAGTACCGGGCAATGGCCCAGACCTTGGAGCCGGAGATGATGCGCAACGCCTGCGCCGCAGTCATTGCCTCAGACAAAGACCCGCAGGAGATTGGTTTGGCCCGCTACGGTCTAGCTCTTCTCAGTGCCAAAGAGATGGACTTTAACAACGCGGTTCGGCTGATGGAACAGGCCCGGCAAGACTGTCCAGGCCGGGAAATTTTGGATATCGACCTTGCTGTCCTTCAGCTTGAGGCCGGACAGATCGACCACGCTCTTGAGATACTCCGTTTGGCGCATCAGCGTAATCCTGCTGACCTCTATGCCGCCTTTCATCTCGCCAGGGCTTTGGAAAAGATTGGCGATCTGGCCGGAGCGGAACGGCTGCAATTGGAGATCACAAAGGCCATCCCAGATTATCCGCAGGTGTATTACGAGCTGGGCCGCCTAAAATCCCGGCAGAATCAGGTTGGCGCGAGTAATTTCTATCTGGCCAAGCATTATCTGTACAAAGGCCGGATGCAGTACGCCAAACAATATCTGGAACGAGCCAAAAAAGATCAGACTGTGTCCGCTGATCTGCGTGAAGAGGCCAAAACCATTTTAGAGCGGCTGAAAAAACTGGAAGATGCGTCGTAGCACCTACAACTTTACAGGTAAAACAGAAAAAAAGGCAAGGCCATGCTGAAACGATTCTCCGTCTCTCTGGAAGAAGAACTGCTGGAAAAATTTGACGACTACATCGGTAGGCACGGCTATTCCAATCGCTCCGAAGCAGTGCGCGATTTGCTCCGCAGCAAGCTGATTAGTGAGGAGTGGGAGCAGGACAGCGAGGTGGTTGGGGTTGTCACCCTGGTTTATGATCACCATCAAGCCAAGCTTCAAGAGCGGATCACCGAAGCCCAGCACGATTTTTTCCAGCTCATCACCTCGTCCACCCATGTCCACATGGATCATCACAATTGCTTAGAAGTGACCATCGTCAAAGGCCATGCCTCTGCTGTGCGCGAGCTAGCCGAGCAGATGATCGCCCTGCGGGGAGTGAAGAGCGGCAATCTGACCATGAGCAGCACCGGCGACGGGCTGCACTGACAGGAGGACGGCATGGAATATCGGACAGGCTCTGTGGGGAGGGTGATTGCGGCCCGCTTTGATCACGGCGAGGACTTTCTCGCCGGGCTGCGGGAGCTGGCGCTGCACGAGGGGATCGCCAGCGGCTGGTTTCAGATCATCGGCGCGCTGGGCAGGGCAGGGGTGGTGACTGGCCCGAAAGAACCGGTGGTGCCGCCGGAGCCGGTCTGGCGCGAGGTGGAGGCGGTCTGCGAGGTGATCGGCACCGGCTCAATCCATTTGGACAACGGCGAGCCGAAAATTCATCTCCATGCCGCCTTGGGCGACCACGGCGAGACACTTACCGCCTGCGTCCGCCGCGACAGCCGGGTTTATCTGACCTTGGAAGTGCTGCTCTTCGAGCTGAACGGCCTCGGCGCCTCCCGGCCTTGGGACGCACCGGACGGCTTCAGCAAGCTGCGCTTTGCGGCACTATGATGAGTTGCAATATTTAGAAGTCATCGGCTTCACGCCAGCTTCACATCCAATATGTCCGCCAGCCTGCCGCCGTACTGGTCGTGAACCAGCTTCTTCAGGCTGGCATAGTCATTCACGCTGATCGTCAAACTGCTCACTGCCGAGCCGCTGAAGCCTAGCAGGGTCAGTTCCCCGTTCGCAACCGCAGGGACTTCTGTGCCTTTCGCGCCATCTTCCTTCATATCCAGCAGGTTGAAGAGCAGGCAGTCTTCAACTGCATCGAAAATCGCCTGAATGCGCAGTCGCTCGTCCGCTGACACGCTGCCGCCGGTGACGCTGACCAAGGGGCTGGCTCCATTGCCGCTGAGGATGCCGGTCTCCGGCGGATTGGGGTGGCCCATCCTCTCCACAAGAAGCGGGCTGCGCAGCCGCGTGCGGTAGAGGCCGGTGCGCGGCGTGCCGTGCTCGGTGTACTGAGTGGTGATGCTCAGGCTGCATTCGTTGTTCCACGGCTGCGCCTGAGCCGGGATGTCCGGCACCAGCAGGATCTCGCTGTTGGCGACCGAGGCGAAGGTGCTCTGCTTGACCGTGCCGCTCTCCGTGCCTGCAATGACGCAGCCGCAGTCCGGGTCGTCCTCGTCAAACCAGAGATTGCTGCCGGTCAGGCGCAGCACGCCGTCAGGGTTGAGCACGTCGGCCAGCTTGAGCTTGGTGTCTTCGCTTGAAGTGACCTGCGGCAGCTTCTCGTTCATCGGCAGCCGTTCCAGCTTGGCCTTCTGGCGGACGGTTTGGACAAAGGAGCGGGCCGCGTACACTTTGACTTGCAGCAGCTCATTGGCGTTCGGCAGCGGGTCATCCGGCCCGGCCATTTTCCCAGTCATTGAGGGATGAAAGGTGAAGGCATCCTCCAGCGTCACCTGCCAGCCGTTGATCAGCTCCTGCTGAATCCAGTCCATGATCAGCGGCGCGACCGAGCGGAGCAGCTCGGCGTTGTACACCGGATTGGCCGTCGAGATGTCGGCGGCCATCTTGTCGTAGCCGGATGTGCCGCGCGGCACGACTTGCGGACGGTAGGACTGGGGTTTGGTGAGGGCATTGACTTGGGGCCGCCATTGAATGGTTGTCATGCTGATTCTCCTGTGAGAAAGGTGGGATAACGAGGGAGGATGCTGCCGCTTTCAGGCAGATTAAAACGGCGCTGCGGTCTTGTCAATGGAATTGTCAGCAATGCTGCGGCGCAGAGCATTTTTGCCGGAGGATGCCCCATGCCTTTGCCAGAACATAGGCTATGGTGATTGAAGAGCATAGGCTGTGGCAGGTGCAAACCATAGCTTATGCTCGTGCTGCGGACAGGTTAAGCTCGGCAGGAGCATAACGTTATGCTCCCTCTGTGCATAGCCTGTCCAGAGCAGGAGCTTAACCTGTGTTTTGGAGTGAGCATAGGCTGTGCTTCGGTGATGGTGCCACCTAAACTGCTTGCGGGGTGTGGAGGAGAGAGGTATTTTAAGGAGACGGAATATTGGAGTTATACAGAAACTATAGAATCAGCCAGAAGAGGAAGTAAAGAGATGCTAACGTCAGAATCGCAGACAAATCTCGAAACAGTGCCTTTATACAAATACATGTCATGTCCTGAATGTGACCAGACAAGACAGAAGTGGATGAAGCATATTCTTGTTAAACACCAGCTATTTTTCGCAAGTCGAAAAGGTTTTAACGACCCATTCGACTGCGCTATTGGGAACTTGTCACAAATATCTGGCACCTTCTTGAAGAGGTGGGCTGAGGAATCTGTAGATCGTCTGCTTCCCAACCACAGCGAAACTGAAAAGTCAGACATGATAGATAAGCTGATGCCGGTCAACACACTCGAAGGTATTCGCCGAGGACTTCAGGATGCAGTCGATAAGGCAGGTATAGCCTGTTTTTCTACGGTGAGAGATGACATCTTGATGTGGGCACATTATGCAGACAAACATCAAGGATTGTGCCTCGAATTTGATGGTTCCTGCAACTGTAAGTTCTTCGGTGTCGCTCAACCTGTGGAACATGAAGATTACACGCCAATCCTTTTGCATGAAGATAAAGAACATCAGATGCGCAGAGTGATTCTCACGAAGTCCAAACACTGGTCGTATGAAAAGGAGTATAGGATTTTTAGACCAGAAAAGGCTGAAGAGTACATCGACTATCCAGTTGCGTTTTTGACAGGGATCATTTTTGGCTGTAGGACATCGGATAACGTCCGTGCATCAGTCAAGCAATGGGTTAAAGAAGGAAACTGTCGAGTAGCCTTCTTCGAGGCCCGTCCGAAAGCAGCAGAATTCGGTCTTGATATAGTGCGAATAGACTGATGACTTCACCTGTGAGCATGTTGAACAATTTAACGTAGCAATCTATTTCCATATTTCTGCCTTGTCATAAACAGCCTTCTGCTTCACCTCAAGCATTGGCATGGAAGAGTTAAAACAGAACGTCAACGAAGAATTATGCTGGAAATGAACGTGAAAGAGGCCAGGTCAAAGTTTGGCAGGCTGCTCAGGCAGGTTGAGCATGGTCAAGATGTTCTGCTGACAAGGCGCGGCAAGGAAGTTGCTTGTCTGGTTCCACCAAGGAAAACTGATCGCCTGCCCAGCCTGAAAGAGTTTCGCCAGAGCATCGTCGCCCCGGAGCATAGCCTCAGTTCTGCTGTCATAGCTGCACGAGATGAGGAGCGCGGCTGATGTCTTGCTACATCGACACTAGCGTTCTGGCTGCGTATTATTGTCCTGAACCGCTCAGTGAGCGGGCAGAGGAGCTGATTCTTGCCGCAGAGAATCCTGCTGTAAGTCATCTGACGAGGCTTGAGCTGATTTCGACAGTATCCAGAAAGATCAGGGAAGGCATGGCGCGTGAGGACGGCTTAAAGATCATCCACCAATTTGACCGACATCTTTTCAAGGAGAAGCTGTACCGCCTCTTGGAGATTGAGGAGCATCATTACACTATGGCCGCCGGGTGGATTGCCCAGTGCAGCACGCCGCTGCGCACCCTTGATGGCCTTCATCTTGCGGCGGCTTGCACAGCGCATCTGACCTTGCTCACTGCTGATGTCCGTCTTGCCCAAGCAGCGCAGTTCTTCGGGCTTGACGTGACGCTTCTTGCTTGCTGACCCAATGACAACCGCCTCAATCCTCATGAATACTACCCTTTCCCTCGACTCCATCCTCCCCTTGGTGCGCAAGCCGGGCCGCTACATCGGCGGCGAGCTGCACGCGGCGCGGCCTGATTACGCGGCGGTTGATCTTTCCTTCGCGCTCATCTTCCCGGACTTGTACGAGATCGGCATGTCGCACCAGGGCTTGCAGATACTGTACCACATCCTCAACCGCGAGCCGGGCTTGGCTGCCGAACGCTGCTTCTGCCCGGATACGGACATGGAGGAGCAGCTCCGCCGCCACAAGCTGCCGCTCTTCTCGCTGGAATCGCGGCGGCCCTTGGCGGCCTTCGATGTCATCGGCTTTACGCTGCCCTACGAGCTGTGCTTCAGCAACATCCTCACCATCCTTGATTTAGCGCAAATACCGCTGCGGGCGGCGGAGCGCGGCGAGGCTGCGCCCTTGGTGATCGGCGGCGGGTCCTGCTCGATGAATCCTGAGCCGCTGGCTGACTTCTTCGATGCCATTGTCTTGGGCGACGGCGAGGAGGTGATTCTGGAAATTGCGGCTGCCTTGCGTGCTGCCAAGCAGGAAGGCTTGTCCCGCAGCGCGAAGCTGCATCGGCTGGCGGAGATTGCGGGCGTGTACGTGCCTGCGTTCTTTGCGCCGCAGTATGAAGGTCAGCAGCTCAAGGCTGTCCTCCCGCTCAAGCCGGGTTATACACACATTCGCCGCCGTATTGTTTCCCAACTGCCGCCGACCGAGCTGCTCGAACGCCCGCTCGTGCCGATGGTCAAGCCAGTGCATGACCGCCTCGGCGTGGAGATTGCGCGGGGCTGCACACGCGGCTGCCGCTTCTGCCAAGCAGGGATGATCTACCGCCCGGTGCGCGAACGCACGGTCGAGCAGGTGATGCGGCTGGCCGAGCAGGGCATTCAGAACTCCGGCTTTGGCGAGCTGGCCCTGCTCTCGCTGTCCACTGGCGACTACTCCTGCCTGCCGGAGCTGCTGACCAAGCTGATGGACCGCTTTGCCGAGGAGCGTGTCTCGATCTCCCTGCCCTCGATGCGGGTCGGCACGCTCACGCCAGAGGTCATCGCCCAAATCAGGCGGGTGCGCAAGACCGGCTTCACCGTGGCCCCGGAAGCAGGCACTGATCGGCTGCGCGAGGTGATCAACAAGGGCATCACCGAAGCGGATTTGCTCGCAGGCTGCCGTGATGCCTTCAATGCGGGCTGGAGCGTGCTCAAGTTTTATTTCATGATCGGCCTGCCCACCGAGACGCTGGAGGATGTGGACGCGATAGTTGACTTGGCGGCGCGGGCGCGGCGCGAGGCGAGCGGCAAGAAGGCGGACATCAACGTGGCCGTCTCCACTTTTGTGCCGAAGCCGCACACGCCGTTCCAGTGGTGCAGCCAGATTTCGCTGGATGAGTCAAAAGAGCGCATCCAGCGGCTGATGAAAAAGCTGCCGCCCAAGGGCTACAAGCTGAAGTGGCACGACCCGGAGCAATGCCTGCTCGAAGGGGTGTTCTCGCGCGGCGACCGCAGGCTGTCGCGTTTATTGGAAGAGGCGTGGCGGGACGGAGCGCGGCTCGACGGCTGGAATGAGCATTTCTCGCTGGCCCGCTGGCAGCAGGCGGCAGAACGCATCGGCATTGATCTCGAATTCTACCTGCGCCAGCGCGACCGCAGCGAAGTCCTGCCCTGGGATCACCTCAGCAGTGGTGTTGACCGCAGTTTCTTGGAGCGCGAATACGAGCGGGCGATGAAGCGCGCCTATACCCCAGACTGCCGCAATCAGGGCTGCCAGAACTGCGGCCTCTGTGATTTCAAGAGCATCAGGCCGTTAGTCAATCCGCCAAAGGAGGTAGCAGCAAGTGCCGCGCCTGCGGTTCAGAAGCAAGAGCGGGACAAGAACAGCCAGCCGACCATCTTCCGCTATCGCGCCGATTACTCACGCCTTGGCGATGGCCGCTTCATTGGTCATCTGGAGCTGCTGAATCTCGTCTTCCGCGCCTTGCAGCGGGCCGGGCTGCCGGTGCTCTTCTCGCAGGGCTTCAATCCCACGCCCAAGGTCTCCTTCAGCCCGGCCTTGCCGGTGGGCGTGGAGAGCGAGATTGAGTTCTTCGAGGTGGATCTTGCCGAACCCATCCGCCGCCCGGCAGAGATGCTGGACGAGCTGAACCGGCAATTGCCGAGCTTCATGGCGATCACTGCCCTTGCTTTGGCCAAGAAAAAGGCCCCGGTCAATGAAATCATCAGCTATGACTGCCTGCTGCCGGAGAGCGTGGATGCAGAGCAGGCAAGAGACAGCATCGCCGCCTTTCAGGTCGCAGAACGTTTCTTGCTGGAGCGCAGCCGCAAGGGTAAAAGCCGTGAGTTTGATCTGAAGGAGTTCGTTAAGAAGCTGGAGCTGGGCGAAGGCGGCAGGCTGCTGCTTGACCTCTATCACCCCTGCGCTGAAGCGGGCATCGGGCCAAGGGACACGCTGGCAGCGGTCTTTGGCTTGGAGGACGAGCAGGCGGAGTTAGTGAGGATTGTGAAGGCGAGGGTGAGGGAGGTGTGATGTTCTTTCTGAGTTACCAACTTGGTAATATCGAACCTTTATCTATTGCATGGGTATTGTCATGAAAACCATGAAGAAACTCGTCGAATTTGAACTGGACGGCCAGCCGGTTTACTTTGAAACCGAGATCAGTGAAGCGGAAGGAATACGCCGAGTGAGCCGGGGCGGTGGGGAGGACGAACCGGAAAAGGCGGTTTCCCGCTTTACCGAAGCCGTGGCCCGCATCAAGCCAGCCGCCGAAGTGGTGTTGAACGCTTTCAAAGAGATGAACACCCCGGATGAAATTTCCCTTGAGTTTGGTCTGAATTTCAAGGCGAAGACTGGCGTGGTGTTTGCCTCAGCCGACAGCGAGGCAACTTTCAAGGTCTCTCTGAAGTGGAGCAACAAGAAGTAAGGCCAGACTTCCGTGTCCTCTTTAAAATCCGCCCTGATCCGCATCCTGACCGACGACAAAAGCCCCCGCCAACCTGTCGGAGCTGGTTTTTTAGTCACATCACGTCATGCGCTGACATGCGCCCATGTGATCAATGATGCGCTGGGACTCAGGCGAGATGCCGCTGAACATCCTGATATTCAGATATGGATAGATGTTCCATTGCAGCCTGGCCAACCCCTCTTGCAAGCAAAAGTTTTGCATTGGTTTCCGATGAGGGAGGAGTCTTCTGTCGGCGAGATAGAGGACATTGCCGTGCTGGAGTTGTCATCTGACGTGCCGCTGCCTGCCGAGCTTCAGTCTGCGCCGATAGTGAGACTGGATAGCGGCGACAAGTCCTTTTTTGCCCATCAAGTGCAAATGTGCGGCTTTCCCGCAGGCATTGATGATGGTACTTATGCCAAAGGCACTCTGCAAGACTTGACAGCCAAGGGCTGGGTGGAGATTCATCATCAAGGTCTTGAGTTAGTTGAAGAAGGCTTCAGCGGCACAGCGGTCTGGGCTATCAAAGAGAGTGCAGTCTGTGGCATGATCGTCAGTGTACTGGACAGGAGGAATGCCGCCACAGTTGCCTACATGATTCCTGCTTCCACGCTGTTCAGCGCCTTCCCGGACATGCCGCTTCCGGTCAATCCGTACAAGGGCTTGGAAGCGTTCCGGGAAAAAGATGCGCACTTTTATTTCGGCAGAGATGAGGCGATCGCGCATCTCAAGAAAATTCCTGAAACGCAGTCCTTCACGGCAGTCATCGGCGCGAGCGGCAGCGGCAAGTCCTCGCTTGTCTTTGCCGGGCTGGTTCCGGCCCTACGCAAAAGCGGCGATTGGCTGGTTGCCGACTGCCGCCCTTTGAACCAGCCATTTTATGAGCTGTCTGTCCGCCTTGTTTCCTTTCTGTATGAAGACCCTTTGCAACGTTCAGAGAAAACGGAAGAGCTGAAAGCGAACTTTGACGCAGGCACTGTCTCGCTGTCCAGCGTCATCAGTCAGATCAGAGAGCGGCACGATCGCCGCCGTTTTCTGCTTATCATTGATCAGTTCGAGGAACTGTACACGCCGAATGCGGACAAAGTTCTTTCCCGGTCATTTCTTAGTCAAGTGCTGGAGGCCGCGCAGACGGAAGGCTTCAGTGCAGTTGTCACTCTGCGGGCAGATTTTCTTGCCGCTGCGGGAAGCTGTGGTGTTTTTGCCGGGATATTGAACAGCAGTTCGCCGGTGTTCATCCCGTCAATTGACAAGGAGAATTTGCAGCAGGTGGTTGAGCGTCCTGCCGCTCTTCAGCATGTCGCTTTTGAGCCAGGGTTGGTGGATTTGATTGTCTCTGAAGCTGGCGACAGCCCCGGCAGTCTGCCGCTGCTGGAATTCTGCCTGACGCAGCTTTGGGAAAAGCAGGAATGCAGACAGATAACCCACGCGGCGTATCAAGACATCGGCGGGGTAAAGAACGCAATTGCCGTTCATGCTGATGATGTGTGCAATCTCTTCAATGCGGCGGATAGAGAACGGGTTCGGCATATTTTTCTTAAGCTGGTGCGTCCCGGCCAAGGCACTGAAGACACTCGGCAGGCGGCGGTCTTTGCTCAATTCGAGCCGGAATATCATGGACTGATAAAGCGGCTCGCCGACCGGCGGCTTCTTGTGACTGGACAAGATGCGCACAGCCGCGAAAGCACAGTCGAGATCGTTCATGAGGCATTGCTTCATCACTGGACGACCTTGCGGGAATGGGTGGACAAAGAACGGAATTTTTTGGTATGGCGAGAGAAACTAAAGGTGCTTCTGCGGCAGTGGCGGGAGAGCAAGCAAGATGACAGTGCGCTGCTGCGCGGTCTGCCATTGGATGAGGCGTTGAGGTGGCGGGGAAGTCATGCGGGGTATTTGGCGGAGGAAGAGCGAAGGTTTGTTGAGGAGAGTGAAGCGGCGCGGGTAAAGCAGCGAAGGAGGAAGAGCACCGCCTTTGCTGCCGCGTTGCTGATTGCTGCGGTAGTTGTGGCAGTAGTTTTGGTGCTGTGGAAAAATGCCGAGCAGCAGCGAGGGGTTGCCGAGCGGAAAACCGTTGAGGCAAGGTATAATGTTGCAAAGGCTTTTGAAGGTAAGGCGTTAACTGCTCTCAAAACAGCGGACAAAGACGGCACTGAAGCATACAAAAAGGTGGTGTTGTTTTCTTCTGCTGCGTTAGATCAGAATGTTGAGGGATTTGGTTTGTCGCCAGATTCTACAGCAGTTTTGTTTACTGCGGGAGTATTTGGGAATTCGCTGGCAGAACAATGGATTTCTCCGCTACAGCAGGGTGTTGTCCGAAGTGTGGCTTTTAGTCCTAATGGTAGATACATCGCTTCAGCTTCCGATGATAAAACAGTGCGGATTTGGGACAGCACGATAGGCAAAGAAGTTAATGTGCTACAAGGGCATACCGATTCCGTCTGGAGCGTAGCCTTCAGTCCAAATGGCAGGCAAGTTGTTTCCGCTTCTGGAGATAATACGGTGCGGATATGGGATGTTGAGACCAGTAGAGAATTGATGGCTCTTCAAGGCGACAAAGGAGTTAGGCAAAGTGTAACCATCAGCCCTGATGGCAAACAAGTGGCTGCAACTTCTTCTGGTCAGGTTGTACGAATTTGGGATATAGAGACCGGCAAAGAGTTGGTTCTTATAAAAGAAGATAGTGCAGTCAAAAGCATATCTTTCAGCCCGGATGGGAGGCTGCTTGCTTTGGCATATAGTGGCAATAAACCCGTGCGGATACTGGATACAATTAACGGAGAAGAAGTAAAGTCGTTAATAGGACATAATGCCTATGAAGTCTGTAGCGTGTCCTTTAGTCCTGATGGTAAGATTCTTGCTTCAGCATCTTGGGATTTTAAGTTTTCTATTGATAATACGGTATGGCTTTGGGATGTTAAAATAGGAAGAGAGCTTAAGGTGTTAAAAGGACATACTGATGCTGTACTTAGCGTGTCCTTTAGTCCAGACGGCAGCAAAATAGCCTCTGCTTCCGCAGATAAGACGGTTCAGATATGGGACATTGCAAATGGCACTGAACTGAAAATTTTGACAATACCCGAGGCTGCTGTCAGCGTATCTTTCGGTGCAGACGGCAAACGTGTAGCTGTAGCTTCTATTGATAAAAGAGTGAGGATATTGGACAGCGCAACAGATGAAGAATTCAAAATACTCACAGGGCACACAAAAGATATCCGCAGTGTGTCTTTTGATCCAGATAGCAAAAGGATAATTTCCGCATCTTCGGATAACACAGTTAAAACATGGGACATCAAGACAGGGAAAACACTAAATCTGCTGCAAGGACATACTTCTGCTGTTAACAGTGCAATATTTAGTCCTGATGGTAAACAGATTGCTTCTTGTTCATTAGATCATACAGTGCGTCTTTGGGACAGTGAGACTGGCAGAGAACTTCATGTTCTGAACGGACATTCCAGCTATGTTTGGAATATCAATTTCAGTCCTGACGGTAACCAGTTAATTTCAGGACCAGAGGACGACAACCTACTGAAATGGGATAGTAAGACTGGGAAAATTCTGGACGTGATGAAGAACAGGTGGCATCCAGGTCTCTGTTTCAGTCCTGATGGAAAGTTGATTGCTTCTTCATCAGGCGGGATTATCGAAATATGGGACAAAGAAACAGGAAAAGAACTTAATGAACTAAAAGGACATGCTGAAAATAATTATGTTGGAGGACTGGTTTTTAATTTTGATGGAGAAAGACTTGCCTCATGTTCTGAAGACAAAACAGTACGAATTTGGCACACAAAAACCGGCAACGTGCTATTTGTCTTGAAAGGACATACTGATCAGGTCAACAATGCAGCTTTCAGCCCTGACGGCAAGTTGTTGGCTTCAGTCTCTAATGATAAAACAGTGCGTCTTTGGGACAGCAAGACCGGAAAAGAAATTGGAACACTGAAAGGTCATAGGGATACTGTTTATGATGTCGCTTTTAGCCCTGACGGCAAGTGGCTGGCTTCCGGTTCTGATGACAAGACAATACGGATTTGGGATATGCGTTCGTATACCCTTTTCCTACACGACTCCAAACCCACCCCACTCTACCACACCTTCATCGAAGCCGTAAAATTCCTCTGGCAATTAGACGTGCAGGGCCTTGAAATCGTGCATAAGGAACGCAGCCCTGCGGACATGAAACGCTTCGGCAGCCTGCTCTCACCCCCGCCGCCCGGCCAAAGCAAATTCGACCAAGTGCTGGAATGGGCGGAGAAGCAGCAGGCGCGGTAGAGGACATTCATCAATTACCCGAAACGCGATATTCAAGCGTATGCAAAAATAGATATGGCGACCTCACCCGTAATCTATACGGCTGGTCGCTGTTTCAAAACAGAAACTTCACGATGTTTCTCGCGGCTCGCTTCTGCGCGTCGCCAACAAGCAAGAGCGGGACAAAAACAGTCAGCCGACCATCTTCCGCTATCGGGCCGATTACTCCCGCCTTGGCGATGGCCGCTTCATTGGTCATCTGGAGCTGCTCAACCTCGTCTTCCGCGCCTTGCAGCGAGCCGGGCTGCCGGTGCTCTTCTCGCAGGGCTTTAATCCCACGCCCAAGGTCTCTTTCAGCCCGGCCTTGCCGGTTGGCGTGGAAAGCGAGATCGAGTTCTTCGAGGTGGATCTTGCCGAACCCATCCGCCGCCCGGCAGAGATGCTGGACGAGCTGAACCGGCAGCTACCGAGCTTCATGGCGATCACTGCCCTTGCTTTGGCCAAGAAAAAGGCCCCGGTCAACGAGATCATCAGCTATGACTGCCTGCTGCCAGAGGGCGTAGATGCAGAGCAGGCAAGAGACAGCATCGCCGCCTTTCAGGTCGCGGAACGCTTCCTGCTGGAACGCCGCCGCAAGGGTAAAAGCCGTGAGTTTGATCTGAAGGAGTTCGTCAGGAAGCTGGAGCTGCACAAAGACGGCAGGCTGCTGCTTGATCTCTATCACCCCTGCGCTGAAGCGGGTGTCGGGCCAAGGGACACGCTGGCAGCGGTGTTTGGTTTGAACGACGAGCAGGCGGAGCTGGTGCGGATTGTGAAGATGGGGGTGAGGGAGGTGTGAGTTGCTGTGCCCTGTCGCTAGGCTGGAAGAAGGGTGCAGGCTCGCAAGAGCCGCACCTTTTTTGCTCCGCAGCTATGTGTCTTCCTAATTCTTCTTGATCTAACCGCTCCAATGTGATATGAAAAGTCCTGCCTGTTCACTCCGCAACCCCCTTTTTGGAGAATGATCATGTTTTTGCGGCCTATATCTTTCCTGTCCCGCTGCTCATTTTTTCTTGCCTCTCTGTTTGTCCTATTAGTTTCCTCTGCGAGCGCAGCATTTTTTGACGATAATGCTAAAGAGATGAGAATAAAAAAAGAAGAAGAAATAAGAAGAAAAATAGAAAGTCTTTCTTTTTGTTCAATATTTCCATTATCAAAACGCGTAGTTGGAATTCCAGTTGTTCTAAATTATAATAAAGAATTTTTTATACAAAATTACAAAGAAAATTACGAATCTATCGAAAGGCTTACTTCTTACTACGAGTCTCATTATGTCATGTCAAGATATTTTGAAAAATTAATAAGACGAAGTGAGGATTATTTTGAAATAATGAAATTATTCATTAACGCTTGCAGTGTAACAACAACGCATGATATAGATATGCTTTACGCATGCGAGGTCAACAGATATGATACGGGTAATGGTAGTTATCTATATTCACTTGCAAGCGCAAGTCGATTTTGTGATTATGTTGATGAATATAGTCAATGCTATAAAGAATGGCAAAAAGAATGCTCTGAAGCATGGTATAAATGGGGTAGATGGCTGGAAATTTTATCTAAAATGATGCATCATTCTGAGGTATATCAAGATGATAGTGATAATTTTTTTAAAAAATGCCAAGAGAGATTAAGCTCTATGGAAGCATACAATGAATCTACTCAACACCTTCCTGTTGTTAATGAATATTTAAATAAAATGTGCGGGGAAAGCAAGTCAAGCAGTAATGTATACTGTAATATGTCCGCTAAAATAACTTGTATTTCTGATGCTATTTCATTTTTTTCAACGAAACTTCCCTTGTCAAGGCTTCCGCATTCAGGAAAATTAATAATGATTAATAATATTATAGGCGCAGCAAATACAATTGCAACATACCTATTCTGTGGAAAGCAAATAAATATTTCATACGAAGCTGGATGGGCCAGTATATTTTCATCTGTTTTTAAATTTGAAACTAGCTTGGCAGATGCTGTAAGCGTAAATGAATGCGCATTCAATTTGCTTGGATTGTAATTTTTAATTTAAACAAGTAAACCACCGGCTCTGCCGGGGGACTCCCGAAGTTTGACAGTTCTGGGAATATTTTTTTTGTAATTGGGGCAGTGGCATGACGGTGTCATATCCGCTTTTCCCTCTTGGTTATGAAGTGCCTGTCGGGTGCAAAGAGATTTCCCCGTCATGCAGCACTTCCGGTTGCGATCAGGCCCCTTTGAGGGGCCAGCAACCGCAAGCCACCGGCTCTGCCGGTGGTACTTGACTGTTACTATAAGTAGCACTGCTTTTATCCAAATTGCATATTTGGAAAAGCGAAGCAATTCTAACTATTCTTTATAGTTTTCCATTGCCGCAAAATGAGTAACCTGCACAGTTAGTCGCCGTTTCGTAACAGAAACTTCACGATGTTTCTCGCGGCTCGCTTCTGCGCGTCGCCAACAAGCCGGAGCGGAACAAGAACAGCCAGCCGACCATTTTCCGCTATCGCGCCGATTACTCCCGCCTTGGCGATGGCCGCTTCATTGGTCATCTGGAGCTGCTCAACCTCGTCTTCCGCGCCTTGCAGCGAGCCGGGCTGCCGGTGCTCTTCTCGCAGGGCTTCAATCCCACACCCAAGGTCTCCTTTAGTCCAGCCCTGCCGGTTGGCGTGGAAAGCGAGATTGAGTTCTTCGAGGTTGATCTCGCTGAACCCATCCGCCGCACGGCAGAGATGCTGGACGAGCTGAACCGGCAATTGCCGAGCTTCATGGCTGTCACCGCCCTTGCTTTGGCCAAGAAAAAGGCTCCGGTCAATGAGATCATCAGCTATGACTGCCTGCTGCCGGAGAGTGTGGATGCCGAGCAGGCAAGAGACAGCATCGCCGCCTTTCAGATCACGGAACGCTTTCTGCTGGAACGCCGCCGCAAGGGCAAGAGCCGCGAGTTTGATCTGAAGGAATTCGTTAAAAAGCTGGAGCTGGGCGAAGGCGGCAGGCTGCTGCTTGACACCTCTATCATCCCTGCGCTGAAGCTGGTGTCGGGTCAAGAGACACTCTGGCAGCGGTCTTTGGTTTGAAGGACGAGCAGGCGGAGCTGGTGAGGATTGTGAAGGTCAGAGCAAGGGAGGTTTGAGCAGCGTGATCGGAGCTTTTTTCACAGCGAGCCTTGACATAGATTGCTTGGCAATGCTATTCTTTTAAAAGATGCTGCTATGAATAAAATAAACAAAAAGAGGGTGCCGCCATGAAGAAATATATTCTGCTGCTTGTCGCAATCATTATTGCTCAGGTTTCTGTTGGTTATGCCGACGAAAGGGAACCTATTAGGATCGAGAAGACAAAAAGAGACTTTGGTAAAATAGCTGTTGTCCGTACCGACTTGAATCCAGAGAAGCTGACAAAGCTTTTTTTTGAATCATGCTCTCATCCTAGTATAGGTATTCTAAAAAATTGCACGGGCTATCTGTATGAAATCACCAAAGAAGGATGGCTCGGCAAAGATCGCATAAGTTTCAAACAGGAAAAAAAATGGAATTCTATAAATTTAGCTGCCGGAACCTATTACATGAAGATGAGCAGCTATCAAGGAAGGACATATTATGCGACTGGAGAGATATCCATAGTGCCCTTTGTGACAAACTTTGTCCACGTCGCACTGGAATAATCTCCTAAATCCTGCAAGTGCATAAAACGTTGAGGGAAGAGCAATGTTCTCCCTCAACTTTTTTCATCCTGCCTTCAACCCTCCTGCCGCAGCCAGCATCCACCCAAGCAGCACACAAATGCGTTCCTATATATTTTATCTCTTTCTTGCTCTGCTGCTTGCCGCCAGCCAAACCGCCCTTGCCGCAGGCTGCCCGCCGCCCTACGCCGGGCTGATTCAGAACGGCGCGTATGCGGTCGCTGACCTGCAAGGCAACATCGTCGAGGGCTGCAATCTTGACACGCCCTACATTCCGGCCAGCATCCTCAAAGTGCCGACCGCGCTGGCCGCGCTGTCTGTCTTGGGGCCGGACTACCGCTTCAAGACCCGCTTTTACACGGACGCGGAGGACAGCCTCTACATCCAAGGCTTCGGCGACCCGATGCTGATCCCGGAGGAAATCCGCAGTATTTTCAATGCGCTCAAACTGCGCGGCCTGCGGCAGGTCAGAAACATCTACATCGACGCATCCCAATTCGCCCTTGAACATCAGTCGCCGGGCAGCGAGTTCAGCGACAATCCCTACGACGCGCCGGTGGGGCCGACAGCGGTCAATTTCAACAGCGTGCCGGTGCGGATGACGCGGGAGGGCCTTGTCTTCTCCGGCGAGCCGAACACCCCCTTTCTGCCGCTGATGACGGAAGCGGCTCAAGGTTTGTCAGCAGGCAGCCGCCGGATCAACATCTGCCGGGGCAATTGCAACGCCGACCGCGAAATGGCCCGCTACGCCGCCCAGCTCTTCCGCGCCCTGCAAGAGGAGGCGGGCATTCCCGGCCAAGGCCAGCTTGCGCTGAAACCAACGCCGCCCACAGCCCGCCTGATCTACGAGCACCGCAGCAGCAAGAACTTGCAGGAGCTGACCTCCTCCTTCCTCAAATTTTCGTCAAACTACATTTCCAATCTGGTGTATCTGGCTGTTGGCGCGGAGAAATTCGGCTGGCCCGCCACGTGGGGCAAGGCGAATCAGGCTGTGCGGCAGGAGCTGGAGCGGCAGCTTGGCGCAAAGACCGCCGCTGACATTGCCCACCGCGACGGCTCCGGCCTCTGCCGCACCAACCGGGTCACGGCGCGGGCGATGCTGGAGGTGCTGCGGGCGTTCCGGCCTCATGCCTGGCTGCTGCGCAAACATGGCGGCGTGCCGGGCAAATCAGGAACCATGAGCGGCGTTTATAATTACGCCGGATATTTGGATGACGGCAGGGCCTACGTGATCCTCCTCAATCAATGGGGCAACAAGCGCGGTCAAGTGCTGGAGCTGCTGCGGAATGGCGGCGTGCCGAAGCGGGCGGCTGCGGCCCACAAACCGGCAGTGCACGCAAAAAGACCGGCCAAGGCTTCAGCCGGAAAGCGGGCGGTGATCAGCAGGCAGAGCAAGAAAAAGCCGAAACGGAAATAAGTTTCAGGGCGCCTGCTGCCGCTTGTCGCGGGTGATCACCGCGATGGCGGAATGATTGTGGATGGACTCCACATTCTCAGACTCCACTTCATACGCGACGATGCGCTCGTCGGCATTGAGCTGCACCGCAATATCCCGGACGATGTCCTCAACAAACTTCGGATTCTCGTAGGCTTTCTCGGTGACGTATTTCTCATCTGGCCGCTTGAGTATGCCATAGACCTCGCAGGATCCAGCCTGTTCGACAATTCTGATGATTTCCTCAATCCAGACGAATTTCTTCAGCTCCACTGTCACCGTGACATAAGAACGCTGATTGTGCGCGCCGTACTGCGAAATTTCCTTTGAGCACGGACAAAGGCTGGTGATCGGCACCACGGTTTTGATGAATACCGCATATCTGCCGTCCACCAGCTCGCCCATAAGGGTGACTTTGTAATCCATCATGCTGGTGATGGCGGAGACAGGCGCAGTTTTTTTGATGAAATAGCAGAAGCTCAATTCCAGATAGGCATCTCTGGCATCGAGGAGCTGGGTCATCTTCAGCAGCGTGTCTTTCAGAGATTGCAGGGTGATGGCAAACTCATCCGTATTAAGTATCTCGGCAAAGCGGGACATGTGCGTGCCCTTGAAATCGCAGGGCAGATTGACGTACATGCTGCATTCAGCCACGGTATGCTGGCCTTTGTGCTGCTGATCCTGCACATAGACCGGCAGCCTAAATTTTTTAATCCCCACCTTGTTGATGGCTATTCCTCTGGAATCCCCCATATTTTGAATGTCTGGAAGAATTTCTGTCGTCATGCGGGGCAGGGTCATGATGGCGTCTCGGCAGGATTCAGCGGCTTGATTGCAGGGCAGAATATTGAATGCCCCGAACATTAATGAAGATGCGCGGGACAGGCAAGCCTTTTTTCGGGTATAGAAATTTGGCTCGCCGAGCACGCCTTGCATCATGATCCGGCGACCTCTATCCCTATGCGCTCCAGCAGCGGCCAGAGCGGCGCAAGAGCCTTGTCTGCGTCGGCGTAATAGAGGCATTCGCGGATGCGGAAGAACTGCCAGCCGCAGCGTTCGAGCTGCCGCTGCCGGGCCAAATCAGCGGGATAGCTTTTCAAGTCGTGCCAATAGTCGCCGTCGCACTCCACCGCCAGTTGCGCCTTGCTGCCCTGAATCACCAAATCAATTCGTCTGCCTGCGAATTCATACTGCGGAACAACGCAGTATCCTTGTCCTGCAATCTGAAGGGTAACATCCACCTCAAACCAGCTATCAAAATCAAAACGTTTGAGTTTGGGCGCGGATTCTGTCTTTCTGTCCGCCTGATGCGCCTTCAGCCGCAGTTCCTCAAGTTCCTCAATGTTTAGACATTGAATGTCGCCATTCGGGGCATCCTTGTTCTGAAAATGCTCCAGCAGCCTGCGCCGCAGGCAGTTGCTTCCCAAACGAGGCTCGTTGAGCGTCAATGAGTGAAAAAGCCACATCTGATCCCGCGCCCGGCTGGCGGCGACATTGAAACGTTGCGCGTATTGGTTTGTCTCTCCAGGCTCAGGCACGGGCAAGGATGTGAATCTGGCATTCGGCGCGGCCACCATGCTGAGAAAAATGATGTCCCGCTCATCCCCCTGAAAGCTGGGCGGATTGCCGCAAATGACCTTGCGTTTCTGCATTTCTTCCGCGCCAATAGTTTCCACCAGCAAGCCTTGAATCAGATCAGCCTGCGCTGCGCCTTGCAGAACAACCACACCAATTGATTTGCCCTGATACCGCTCATCTGAACAGCATTTTTTCACGGTCTCAGCAATGGCTTCAGCTTCAGGCCGGTTGATGACCCGCTGGCCGTCCCCTTCCCGATAGCCAGTTTCCACAAAGACCGATTGCAGCGGCTCCAAGCGGTCAGGCAAATAGCGGCGAAGTGGAACCAGATCGCCCTTGTAACAGAGTTTGCTGCTGAAGCGGATGATTTCCGGCATACAGCGGAAATGCTCCAGTAGAGTAATTTTTTGATTTTTCCCACTGAAAAGAACATCAGCATGATCAAAGAGGCTTGTCTCAAGGTCAAAGGACTTAGCAAAAGGAAAATCATGCAGCCATGTGCGCATGAGATGATGCACCTGCTCCTTCTCTATACCCACGGAATCTGGACTGACCTGTTTATCGTCGCCGACCACAATCAGGCGTTTGCCAAGCAGGAAGAGCGGCAGGGCTTCCGGGCCGCACTGTGAAGACTCATCCACGATTATGATGTCAAACAATCCGCTTCCAGCATTGACTGTCTCATACACCTGATGCAAGGGCATAATCCACGCGGGCACAGCATCCCGGAACTGGCTGAGGTGATATTGAGCATCTCTTCGATAGACGGAAACAAATTTCCCTTTTCCTGTTTTTCCAATTTTCTGCATTGCCTTTGGCCAAGCAGTCAAATGCTTGCGGTGCATATCGCTCATCCGCTCAAAACAGCAGCTCCATGCCTTTTCTGCGGCTAATTTGCCAAGATCACGCTGTATTTCCTCCTCAAGCCGCTGGCTCTGCCGCAGCAGGGCGGACAGATCAGTTTGCAGAAATTTCTTCAGCCATGAGGATGCCTGCGCCCAAGTCCATGCCTCTTCCAGTTGTGCCAGACGCTGCGGCCAGAGCTGCCATTCACGCCCGCTGTTCAGCTCTGCCGCCAAATGAGGCGCAAATTCAGCCATTTTTGCAATAATTTGCTGTTTTGCCTGCATCTGTTTTGCTTTCTTGGCCAGAGCGTCAAGTTCCCCAAGCAGACGGGCATACGCGGCACTGTCCCGTTCAGCAATGCTGGCGGCAAGCTGTCCAGCTACAGGATGCGCTTTGGGATTCTTGGCCAACTCAGCAAAACGACACTGCAACTTATTGATTGAGCTGCTTATCTGCTCCTGATGCAACCAAGCCAGAACCGCTTGGCAATCTTCGGCCAGCTCCAGCATGGCTGCTTCAGTCCATTTTTCCACGTTCAGCCCGCAGGCTTCTGCCGCCGTCCGCACCTGCTTCTGCGTCTGGCGCAGCCGAAGCGCATTCTCCAGTGCCTTGTGCATTTCATCCAATTGAACAAGCTGCAAGCGGAACGGGCCAGAATCACGCTTCGCCCTACCTTGCCAGCAAGACCAAGCCTGATCAAGCTGCTGCTCAACAGTCAGCCAAGCAACGAGTTTTTCCAGCGGCTCCAAGCTGAGACAGTCCTGCCCGTCCACTTTGACTTGGCTGACCATGCCGCCATGCTTGCGTACCGCCTCTGGTTTGAAAATCCAGCGGCCCGCTGTTCCGCCTGCTTTGAAATGCTCATGCAATTCCTTGACAGCGGACAGCAGGGCTTTTCGGTTGATGTCCGGCGGAATCTCAACGTCAGCCGCTTTGCTTTTTTTGGCCGCCAACTCTTCAAGACCGCTGACACTTTCCTGCGAGAGCTTCAGCAGCTCCCGCCAAATCCTGCTTTTACCGGCCAGCACATCATCCGCCGCCTTGTCTATCCACGGCATCGGCTTCTGCCGCAGTGTGCGAAAAGCTGCCGCCATGTCCTGCGCCTGCTGATGCAGGGAGCGCACCGCCTCCTTGCCGTTTTCTCCAAGGAAAAGAAGCGTTGCCCCTGATCCGTGTTGCAGACGTTTTGCTCCCGGCGCAGCCTTTTCCTTGGCCGCAGCTTCTTTTTGAAAAGCCGCCTCCACCTTGCTGACTGGCGGCAGCGTTTCCGAGGCAGGAAGCTGCAAGGTCAGCTCCTTTTCGTCAGCCTGAGAAATTTCGGCAAAATATTTGCGAAGGAAATCAGCCTCATTGCCTGCCAAAGGCAGCGGCGCATCTGCGGGAATGGAATCTGTGAACCAAGCAAAGTTGTCCGCATCGCTGCGGAGCTGGCGGGCAATTTCGGCGGCAGTGCCGGAACAGCGGCCACCGGCGAGCTGATGCTTGAAGGTCTCCTGTTCGCGCAAGGCGAGAATCTGCTGTTCAGCGGCAGCCTTGGCCTTGCGTGAGGCATGAAGCCGCGCTTCCAGCTCATCTGTGCGGCGGCGGTTCTCGGATTCATCCCAGTCTTTCCATTTGTCAAGGATGCCCTCCACGCTCCGGGCCAGCGAGCTTTTTTCCTCTCCCAACAAACTGATGGCAAGAGGCCGCAGCTCTTCCGGCAACTTGCCATGCAGCACCTGCAACGCCTGTTTCGTCTTTGCGGTCACTAAAATTCGCTGGCCGGTTGCCAGCAGATGCGAGATGAGATTGGCGATGGTGTGAGATTTGCCGGTGCCGGGCGGCCCCTGCACAAGCACCCCGGCCTGCATGTCCAAGGTGCGGATGATTTTCTTCTGCTCCTCATTGGCGGGCAGAGGAAAATACAACTCGCCGGGAGGCTGGCCCTCCCAATCTGGCGGGAACTGAACAGGCGGATTTTTCGGGAGAATGCCGCAGAGCGGCCCGAACCCTATCAGCCTTTCAGCAGGCTGGGCCTTCAGTTCGGTCAGAAGCTGATCAAGCCCGCGCTGACTGCGTTTCCGTAAAATCAAGGCCGGAGCATATTCCAGCAGCGGTCTGTCCTTGCTTGGCTGCTGCGCAGGCTCCAGACGATCAGGTTGATATTCTCCCTGTCCGCCTGCTCCCAAGGAATGGGCAATCTTGCGCAGAACAGCATCCAGCCCGGAGCGGTCATAGACTGCCGTGCTGACTGCGGCCCGGCCTTCAGCAATCAGACTGCGGGCATCAAGCGGCTGATCGTCGAGCATGTCCAACTCAATCTCGGCCTTGTCGCTGTCCTGCCGAACTGTGAACAGCCCTTTTTCCGCCTCAAAAACCAAGGAAACTCCGGCAACCGCCATGTGCCGTTTGATTTCCTTGCCGCCGCTGTTCCGCCAGCGCAGCAGGCCCAGCCCCAAAACCAGCTCAGACTGCTCGCCGCTTTTTTGCAGCTCCTGATGCAGCAGGAACAGCTCTTTGTACGCCTGCCGGACAGGATCGTCCTCGGCCCAAGGCAGCCACGGCTCTTGAACTGCCGGAAAATCCTTCAGATGCAATGTTCTGACTGGTTCCGCTTCACTCTCCGAATTGGTTTTAGCGCAGTCAAGGATGACAGACGGCTCCAGCTTCGGCGGTTCCTTGCAATCTGCCGACGCATATTGCCGCAACCAGAGAACACTGTCATCAGGAGGCTGAGGCGCAGCGGCTCGCGGCGGAGCTTTTTTTACAGTCAGCCAGAGGTCATCGTCTTGCTCTTCCGCTTTCCAAGCAGAGCGGCGATTCGCGGGGCAGGCTGTGCAGCCAGAAAACCCGTTCGTAGTCATCAAGGCTGAAGACAGCTTTGCTGCCGAGTTTGGTCAGCGCGGCAAGATATTCGAGCAGGCGGGCGGTGTTGTCAGGCATGTGCGAAAACGGCGGATAGAATTCAGCAAAGAGAAGCAATGCAAGGATATACCACCAAAGCAGGGGGATGTCGAGCTTGAAAAAAGAGCCGCGCCTGCAAGCAGCGATCAGGAAAAACTTGCTGAAAAACAGCCTATGCTGTACTGTGTCACAGTACAGTCATCTTCACCACTGATATTTCACGGCAGACCATCATGCGCGAAATCACTGTCAACAGATTCAGAGCCTCCCTGAAAAGCTGCGCTGATCAAGCTGCTGCCGATCACGAGCCGCTGCGCGTGACCCGCAAGCAGGGAAATGATTTCGTGGTTGTCAGCGCGGAAGACTGGGAGCAGCTTCAGGAAACTCTTTATGTTCTGCAAAACGCCAGCCTGATGCGGCAGATCAAGCAGTCGTCGGCATCGCACCACAAAGGGGAAGGCTATTGCCCCACGCAGGAGCAGCTTGATGAGATCAATCGTTTTTGAAGGCGGCACATGGGAGGAATACGAAAAGCTGCGCAGCAAGGACAAGGCTGTTCACAAGAATCTCTGCCGCATTTTGCAGGAAATGCAGAGGAATGACCCGGCGCAGGGCACAGGCAAGCCGGAGGCCCTGAGACACAATCTTTCCGGTTTGTGGTCACGCAGAATCTCCCATAAAGACCGCCTGATTTACACCTTTGACGAGCAGCGCATCTGCATTTTCGCCATCGGCGGGCATTATGACACGATCAAATGACGGCCCGGCCATGACTTGGCAGGAAGAATTGCAAAACAGCGTCAGCGACGGCGAGGAGCTGGCCCGCGAACTGGGCTGCGATCCAAAGGCCGTCGAGGCGGTCATCACCCGCTATCCGATGCGGATCACACCGTATTATTTGAAGCTGATCAAACAGTGCGACGCGCTGCGGCTTCAAGCGGTGCCGGATTTGCGCGAACTGGATGATCCGGTTGGCATGGATGACCCGCTCGGTGAGGAAAACCTCAGTCCGTCGCCGAATTTGGTGCATAAATACCCGGACCGGGTGCTGCTTTTAGTCAGCAGCCAGTGCGCGATGTATTGCCGTTTCTGCACCCGCAAGCGCAAGGTCGGCGGCGCGGCCATGCAGTTCAGCGAGACAGGCTTCGCCGCCGCGCTGGATTACCTTCGCCGCACGCCGTCGGTGCGCGAGGTGCTGATTTCCGGCGGCGACCCGCTCCTGCTGGCCGATGCGCGATTGGAGAGCATCCTGCGGCGGCTGCGCGAGGTGCCGAGCATCGAGGTCATCCGCATCGGCACCCGCACGCCCTGCACCCTGCCGATGCGCATCACGCCGGAACTCTGCGCCATGCTGCGCCAGTTTCATCCGCTCTACATCAACACCCATTTCAACCACCCGGCGGAGCTGACCGCAGAAGCGGCCCGCGCCTGCACGCTCCTCGCCGACGCGGGCATTCCGCTCGGCTGCCAGACCGTGCTCCTGCAAGGAGTGAATGATTCCGCCGAAACACTGCGCGAGCTGTTCTGCGGCCTGCTGCGGCTGAGGGTCAAACCGTATTACCTGATGCAGGCGGATTTGACCAAAGGCACCAGCCATTTCCGCACTCCGGTCAAGGACGGGCTGGCGATCATGCGTCAGCTCATCGGCACGGTCTCCGGCATGGCCGTACCCAAGTTTGTGCTCGACGCGCCAGGCGGCAAAGGCAAAATTCCCCTCACGCCGGACTACATCACCGCCATGCAGAACGGCAAGCTGGAGTTCACCACCTGGCAGGGGCTGCCCTGCTCGTATCCGTTGGAGTAGCCGCTCCAGCCGCCTGAGCGGAGCCGAAGGCGGTTTCGGCTCCGCTCAACCGCCTTTTTGCGCGGTTCAAGCACGTTCCGGCACTGATTCAAGTGCCTATTTCTTCTCCAGCAGTTTCTTCAGCTTCCGCTTGTACATATCCTGCTTCAGCCTGCTGATGCGGTCAATGAACAAGGTGCCGTGCAGATGATCCACCTCGTGCTGGATGATGCGGGCGAAGCGGTCTTCGGCGACGAAATCCAGCGGCCTGCCTTCAACATCTTGGGCGGTGACGCGGATTTTTTTGAAGCGCTCGACCTTCGCGTTATACTCCAGCACGCTCAGGCAGCCTTCTTTGCCGCTCTCGCAGCCCTCGCCTTCGGAAAGTGCCGGATTGATCAGCACGAGGTGCTTCCGTTCCTCCTCGCTGGCTGAAATGTCAATCACCGCGATCTGGCGGGCCACGCCGATCTGATTGCCGGCCAACCCCACGCCTTCGGCATCGTACATGGTTTCGGCCATGTCTTGGGCCAATTGCCGCAGCTCGGCGTTGAATTCAGTGATTGCCGCCGCCTGCTCGCGCAGCACGGGATGGGGATGGGTGACGATTTTTCTCAGGGCCATGCTTAATAAAATATTGGATGTTCAGGAGGTTCAAGGTTGCCGAGCAGATGCTGCGCCAGCGCGGCTGCGGCGACAGCGGCGGTTTCTGCCCGCAGCACACGCGGGCCGAGCGAGACAGTGCGGAAACCCCAGTGCTTGGCCTGCTCGACTTCCGCCGGATGAAAGCCGCCTTCCGGGCCAATCAGCAGGATCAGCGGCTGGCCCGGCTGCACACCGGCAGCGGCGAAGGAAGAGGCAGTCTCATTCTCCCACGGCATAATCTTTTGGCTTTCCGCCGGAAAATGCAGCCCGTGCAGCGGCTGCGGCGGGCTGATTTCCATCAGCCGCAGCCGCCCGCACTGCTTGCAGGCTTCAAGCATGATCCGCTGCCAGCGGTCGAACAGCTGGCTGTCGCGGCCCTGCGGCTCGCAGTAGCGGGTGATGACCGGGACAAAGCGGCTCACGCCCAGCTCCGCAGCTTTCTGGACAACCTTGTCCATCTTTTTGCCTTTGAGCAGGGCCATGACTAAGGTCAGCGGGCTGCCGCTTTCCGGCTCGGTGCGGCGGCTGAGGATGCGGAAGGAGACGCTGTCCGCGCTGATCCGCTCAATTTCGCCGGTCAATGCGCCGCCTGCGCCGTCAAGCAGTTCCGCTGTGTCGCCGGGCCGCATCCGCAGCACAGTTCTGATGTGGTGCGCCTCTGCGTCGCTGATGGCAACGCAACCGGCAGCCTCATCGCCGGGATGATAGAAAAAACGCCGCATACACGCAAAACCGGAAGGCCGCCTCAGCTGTCGCCGCCGCAGACCCGCCGCGCCTCCTCCACAGTGGTCAGACCATTTTTCACCTTCTGCCAAGCATCCTCGTTGAGGGTGGTCATGCCCTCGCGGATCGCGGCCTGACGCAGCTCGGCATCCGCCGCCTTGTCAGTCACCAGCTTTTTCAGCCGGTCGCTCATGGGGAAGATTTCAAACACGCCCATTCTGCCGGAATAGCCGGTTTTGCGGCATTCCTTGCAGCCCTTGCCGCGCTTCAGCTCGATTTTGCCCTCGCCGGAAACAGGAAAGCCCATCCGCTGCAATTCAGCAAGGTCGGCCTGATAGCCCTCGATGCAGTGCGGACAGATTTTGCGCACCAAACGCTGGGCCAGCGCGCCGAGCATGGTCGAGGCGATGAGAAACGGCTCCAAACCAAGGTCTTGCAGGCGGATGACCGTGGAGACCGCGTCGTTGGTGTGCAGGGTGGAAAAGACGAGATGGCCGGTGAGCGCGGCCTGCACCGCATGGGTGGCGGTGGCGAGGTCGCGGATCTCGCCGATCATGATCACGTCGGGATCTTGGCGGAGGATGTGGCGCAGGACAGTGGAGAAGGTGACATCAATCTGCGGCTGCACAGAAATCTGATTGAATTCCTCATGCACCATCTCCACCGGGTCTTCCACAGTGATGACATTGATCTCCGGCGTGGCGATTTTTTTCAGCGTCGAATAAAGGGTGGTGGATTTGCCGCTGCCGGTTGGGCCGGTGACCAAGACTATGCCGTGATGGGCCTTCATGAAGGAGTCATAAATGGCCCGGTCGCGCTGGGAAAAACCGATCTCGTCCAGATTTTGAAAGATGACGGAGGAGTCCAGCAGGCGGATGACGGTTTTTTCGCCGAAAGAAACCGGGATGGTCGAGACGCGCAGCTCGACATCCTTGCCCTCCTGCTGGCTGATCTTGATTCTGCCGTCCTGGGGCCGCCGCTTCTCAGCGATGTCCAAGCGGGCGAGGCTTTTAATGCGCGAGGTGATGGCTGAATGCACGGCCTTGGGCAGCCTGTAGATAGTGTGCAGGATGCCGTCGATCCGGTAGCGGATCATGCAACAGTCGCGCTTCGGCTCGATGTGAATGTCGCTGGCCCGCTGGTCTATGGCATATTTGAAGAGATGATTGACCGCCGCCTTGATGTGCTGGTCCGTGGAGCTGAGTTCGGCGCTGGAGATTTTGACATACTGCTCCAGATTGCCGATATCCACCGCCGCGCTGCCGCCGATGCCGCTGAACTGGCTTTCCGCTGCGGTTATGGACTGCTGAAAGCCGAAAAATTCAGCGAGGATTTTCTTGATGTCCGAGCGCGTGCTGAGCCACGGGCTGACCTTGACTTGGTTGACCTGCTCGATGTCCTCCAGCGCGCTCTTGTTGTCTGGATTGTAGGTGACAACTTGCAGCACGCCGTTGCGGACTTCAAAGGGCAGAATCAGATGGCTGAGAGCGAAAGAGCGGGGAATCGTCTTGGTGACGACCTCAATGTCCAATTCGAGCGGGTCGAGCTTTTTGAAGGGAATGCTGCAATGATGCGCCACTGTCCGCATCACCATTTCCTCGGTGAGGATTTTTTTCTTCCCGCCGGGAATCTCCAGCTTCATCGAGGCGATGATGTCGGCCAGGTCAGGATAGCCTGATCCCGCCGGGCCGACTGCGGACTTCTGGCCGCCCTGCTGCTTGAGCAGCAGCAGCTTCTGCCGCTCCCGGTGCTTGAGGACAAACTGCTTCTGCTGCTCGTTGATCAGCCGCTGCCGTTGCAGCAGCTCAAGCAGCTCCTCGCTTTCCAGCAGGCTCATGCGGTTATTGGGCGGAATTTTCCGCCTCTTTGCCCGTCTGCTCGAAAACCTCGCTCTTGCCCCAGCTTGGCAGCTTCCAATCCGGCAGCCATTTCTCAATGCCCCATTTGGGCGGCTCGCCCGCCTCCAGCTTGGCCAGCAGCTCTTTGGCCTTGGGCAGGACAGCGGCCTCCGGCTGTGTGGCAATCAGATATTTCAGCCGGTGCTTGGCCTGTTCATATTTTTTAGTGCGGACATAGAAGACCGCGACAAAATACTCATGGCTGGCGATGAATTCTTTGGCTTCGCGCATCCGGGCCTTGGCCTCTTTGGTGTAAGGCGAGTCAGGATGAACGCGCAGCAGCCGGGAAAAAGACTGCACCGCGTCGCGTGCGCCGGTAGGGTCGCGGTCAATCCGGTCGGCGCGGGAGATATCGCACATGCCGATCTGAAACATGACGTAGGGAACAGCCTCGTTGGTGGGGTGCCGCTCCTCAAAGGTTTTGTAAAATTCCTTGGCCTCGGCGTATTTGCCGCTGTAATACTGGCAGTCCGCCGCCTTCAGCTCGGCCAGCAGGGCCTGCGGGCTGAAGGGATGGCGGTCGGTGATCTCTTGAAACGACTTGAGCGCGTCAGAGTAGTTGGCGACCCGGTAGGCTTCCATGCCCTTGGCCGCCAAGACATCCGCCGGTTCAATCTCGTCCTCATTGCCGGAGCCGAAGCTCCACGAGCTGAACATGTCTTTCATCGTGCCGCAGCCGCTGAGGGAAAGACTGACGGCGGCCAGCAGCGCGCAGGCGATGAATCGTTTAGGCAGGAAAAGAGGACGGCGTTCGGCATTCGGCATGGCGGCGTTCTGAGGCATGGTTGTTGATTCAGCCCGGCAGGGTGCCGAGGTAATGTTCAGCGGAAAGTTCGGCGTTCGCGCCCTCGCCAGCGGCGTTGATGATCTGACGGAATTTTTTGCTGCGGATGTCGCCGGCGGCATACACGCCGGGCAGGCCGGGGCAGCTCATTTCGCTGTCGGTGAGCAGGAAGCCCTCCGCGTCGGTCTGGAGCTGGTCCAGCGGCAGTGCCTCATTGTTCGGCTTCACGCCGATGAGCACGAAAATGCCGGTCACCGGCAGGACGGAGCTATAGCCGTCATTGTGGCGGATCTTGACGGCCTCGACGCTCTCCTTGCCGACAATTTCGCTCACCTGCGCGTTCCAGATGAAGCTGATTTTTTCGTTGGCCAAGGCTTTTTCTTGCAGAATCGCCGTGGCCCGCAGGCTGTCGCGGCGGTGAATGACCGTGACTTTTTTTGCAAATTTGGTCAAATGAATGGCCTCTTGGATGGCAGTGTTGCCGCCGCCAACCACCGCGATTTCCTGATCGCGGTAAAAGGGGCCGTCGCAGGTGGCGCAATAGGACACGCCTTTGCCTTGCAGCTCGGCCTCGCCCGGCACTCCGATCTGGCGCGGCTTAGCCCCGGTGCAGAGGATCACCGCCTGTGCGGTCAGAGTTTCGCCGGAATCCAGCCGGACTTTTTTCAGATCACCCTGCAAATCCAGCGATTCCACCGCCGCAAACTTCTTTTCCAGCCCGAAGCGTTCGGTGTGGGCGGTCATCTTGTCGATCAGCTCAAAACCGCTCAGACCTTCGGCCAAGGCCGGGTAGTTGTCCACCCAGTCCGTGAGCAGCACCTGGCCGCCGGTCGCCCCTTTTTCGATCAGCAAGGTCTTGATCCGCCCCCGCGCCGCGTACAGCCCGGCAGTCAGTCCAGCAGGGCCGCCGCCGACGATGATCAGCTGATAATCTGGCTTGTTCATAAAAAATTTCCGCAATGAAATTTTGCCCCCGGAGCGCGGCGCGCCCCGGAGACTGCGCTGCTGGCTAGTTCAGACCGCCTTGTTGAGCAGAGCCACGAGCTGGCCTTTGCCCACTGCGCCGGTGATGGTGTCCAGCTTTTCGCCGTTCTTGAACAGAATCAGAGTCGGGATGGCCCTGATGCTGAATTTGCCGGGTGTTTCGGGATTGTCGTCCACATTCATCTTGGCAATTTTCACCTTGCCGTCAAATTCATCGGCGAGCTGGTCAATGACTGGCCCGATGGCCTTGCAGGGGCCGCACCAAGGCGCCCAGAAGTCCACCAAGCAGGGCAGGTCGCTGTTGATGACTGCGCTTTCAAATGCGCTGTCTGTGACGTTGATGACTTTGTCGCTTGCCATAGTTCAAATCTCCTTGATCACGTTTGAATTAGAAGGAAAAACTGTGCTGCTTAGTTATTTTTCTGCAAATAGCTGCTGATTTCCGCCTCCGCCGCCTTGATCTTCTCCGCCCGCTGCGCTGGTTCCGCATCAGAAAGAACAAGAATCAGCTTGCTCAGATCAGCACTCACCACTGCTGTTTTTGGAATATACTTGCCAGCCGCTTCGGAATCCAGCGCGTCAGCGGCAATTTTCGGCACGACATCTAAATCGTCCTGCTCAAGATACACCAGCACGCTGGAATCTTTCAGCCCGTTGAAGACATCCAAGCTGGCAGCAGTGGCGATCGGGCAGGTGGTTTCTTTGTCCGTGCCGACAAAAGCCAAGGCTTTCTTGCTGCTTATTGCCTGTTCCTGCGCTGTTTTCCATTGGATGGCCGTATAAACGTGATCCGGCAGCTCGAATTTTGCCCACGCGGAAGAGCAGGAAAGGGCGGTCAGCAGCAGGGCGGCAAGGGTGTTTCTGGCATTTTGTTTCATAGCATTCCTCTTTGTTTGCTGCATTTTGTCGCAAGCAGTCAATTTTTTCAAAAATACTGCGGCTGCTGACGCGGGATTTTGTAGGTTTTCAGGAACGCTTTCAGCTCCTGATGCGATGCAAACCGCTCTATATATTCTTTTGTTTTAACAATACCTTTCTTTATATTTTCAACATTTTGACGCAATTTCTCCAAAAACTGATCCGGCGACAAAAAGAACGGAATCCAATCAATTTCCATTTTTGCCTGCCTCTCAATGAAAGACACTTCCTGCTCCAGCTCTTTAAGCTGGCTTTGCAGAATTTTGTTGAAGAGTCTTAACTTTTCTTCCGCTATATTGCCAAGATGATCCTGATCAATATGCTCAAGCTCCAATTGCAGCTCAAATAAACGCAATAAATTTTTCTCCGCATACGCGGCATTCACCTCTTGCATAATTTTAGTTTTCCTCACTTTTTCAGATTCGTCCTGCTCAAGGTCAGGATGCAGAGCGGCAACCATCTTACGGTAAATCTCTTGAATCGATTTGCTGACATCCTGTTCCTGTTGCTTTAGCCGCTCCTCTTTTTCCATTTGCTTGGCGGTCTTTTTCCGCTTGCTGCGCTTTTCTTCCGCAAGCCGTTCCCGTTGCTTCAATTTTTCGTTTAATGCCTCGCTGAATTTTTCCGGCGAGCTGACATCTGCATCTTCGTCAAGTTTAACACCCAACATCTCCTCAAACATAGATTTCATCATCTCGCCAACTTGCTGATCAAGAAGCTGCTCGTCAAATTGAGAAGCAGCTGTATTGTATTTATTATATATAGTTATCGCTTCCTCCGTTCCGCCGTCTGACATCATGTCTTCAACGACAGAAATAATCATGTGTTTAATTTTATTTTTCTCTGTTTTTGTAAAAATTTTGTTAGAGTAGGCGGCATCAAGAAGGCAGACAAGAGTAGTTAAATGCTTGTCATGCTCGTCATACGCCTTGTTGTTTTCAGAGCTAATCTCATGCCGAAAAATACGAACAGCATTTTCCCATTCTTTAAAAAGAATTTTCTTCTTTTCTATCTTTTTGATGAGCATATTAAACTTCTTCTGCTCTTTAGAAAGAATTTTCTCTGTGGAATCCGTCTTAATGCGAACCGCTTTACAAGTAGATAATTTTGCTGTCATTTATATATACCAGAAAAAAATATTTAGCAGAAGAATTAAAACGCACCAGCTCGTCCCAAGCGATTTTTCCGCTGTCTTTGCAGAACGAATCCATAAACTCTTTTGTGAATCTGTTAATCATCTGCGAATAGGACGCTGCAAATTCTTCGTTTTTGTCTTTTGCTTTATATCCGAGCGGTTCAACAATTGTTGTGTATAATTCGCTTTCGCGGGAAATGAACTCCCAAAACCGTTGGCCGCAATATTTGAAATAATCTCCCTTGTCCGGCCTGCTGTCTCTGCCGTAACAGCAGCCGTTGACAGCGACAATGCGCAAGCCTGAATTGCTAGTTCGCAGTGTTTTTTGGGCGATCTTGAAATCCAGCCGCATTTTTGCAATCTGAGAACTGTTGCCCCAATTTGGCCCGGACTTGATGGCGACAATATTTCTCACGCCGTCGTCATCAAATTCAAGATCAATCCCGGAAATCCCTGATTTCCATCCACCATAAACCCGTTCATTGATAAACAGGGCGAGACCTTCCAGCCAGTCGCCGAAGAGCGTTTCCTCGTTGGAAGAGATATGCGCATCAACCAGACTTTTTACAATCTGTTCAGCAGTCAACACATGCTTGGCTCGGAACAGATAAGGATTCTTTCTTTTCAAAACATGAGACAGCTTCAGGACATCAAGGCTGCGAATCCGCTTCTGATGAAAGATTCCAATATTCTGACCGACGTATTCCGAGACCTCGTGCAGATTTATCTTGTTCATAATTTTTCTTTGGCTCAAACAAACAAAGCGTGACCGGCCTCAGTTGTTTTTTTGCCGCTTCGCAATATTCAGACATGATGTCAATGCCTATGGAATTTCTCTGCATCCGGTTAGCAACGATCAATGTTGTTCCAAAACCCATAAACGGATCAAGAACTGTGTCATTTTCTTTTGTAAAAAGTTTAATGAACCATTCCGGCAAAGATTCTGGAAATGCCGCGCTGTGCTTCTTATTGCCGAATTCTGTTGCCAAATGCAGAACATTGGTCGGATAGGCTTTATCCCTGTCAAGCCAGTTGGAAATATTCTTGCCAAAGCCGCTGCCAACTTTTGAATTGTCTCTGATTTTATCAGTATCGGAAAGTTTCTTTAGGCGAGAGTTGGCCCAAACACCCATCGGCACCATCACTTCTTCTTGATACATGTGAAATTTTCTGCTCTTGTTAAATTGCAGCAGCCGCTCCCATGCGTCACGAAAACGGTTCGGCCATTTTCCCGGATAGCAATTTTTCTTATGCCAAATGAATTCTTCTGTCCATAGCCAACCTTGCTTACGCATGGCGAGAATCAATTCCATCACATAAGTGCTGCGCTCACCATTGATCACTTTTTCTTTGATATTCAGAACAAAAGTGCCTGTCGGTTTCAAAACGCGCAGAAGCTGCTCAGAAACAGGAAGAAACCATTCGACATATTCATCAGGATGAACGCCGCCGTAGGTGTTTTTCCTTTGATCGGCATACGGCGGCGAGGTGACAATCAAGTCAACTGAGTTGTCGGCAAGCAGCTTGAGCTGCTCTTTGCAGTCGCCAAGATATATGTCAGCAGTGATTTTCATCTTTTGCGGTTATTTCTTCCAGCAGCAAATCTGCACCGCTGCCGCTCCTCGCTCCTGAAATCCCCTGCCGCCTCTTTTTGCTTTTGCAGAAAAAAAGGCAACATGCTATAGTCAGCGGGCTGTGGCGGCGCAGAAGGCCCGCCGCTGCAAGCCCTTGATTCAGAACTGTCTTGCCCGTGCAGCTTACCATAGATAGGGCTGACAGTTCAAGACGCAAAGCCCGGAATCATTTGAACCAGCTCCAACGACAGAAAATCGCTCATGAAAACCCAGAACTCCGCCGCCCTTTTCGCCAAAGCCTGCCAAGTCATCCCCGGCGGCGTGAACTCGCCCGTGCGGGCCTGCAAATCTGTGGGCTGCGACCCGCTTTTTGTCGCCAAAGCGCAGGGCTGCACGATCACGGATGCGGACGGCAATGAATTCATTGATTTTGTCGGCTCCTGGGGGCCGATGATTCTCGGCCACGGCCATCCCGAAGTGGTCAAGGCGATTCACGAGGCTGTGCCCAGCGGCACCAGCTTCGGCGCGCCCACCGCGTTGGAGGTCGAGCTGGCCGAATTGGTCTGCGATTCCGTGCCGTCCATCGAGAAAGTGCGCTTTGTCAGCTCCGGCACCGAGGCCACCATGAGCGCAGTGCGGCTGGCACGGGGCTACACCGGGCGCAAGGTGATTGTCAAATTTGACGGCTGTTATCACGGTCATGCGGATTCCTTCTTGGTCAAGGCGGGTTCCGGCGTGATCACCCTCGGCATTCCCGGCAGCCCCGGCGTGCCGGAGGACATCGTCAAAAACACCCTGTCCATTCCGTACAACAATATAGAAATTCTCGAAAAGACCCTGCGCGATGCCAGCCTGGACATCGCCTGCGTGATCATCGAGCCGGTGGCGGGCAATATGGGCGTGATCGTGCCGGAGCTGGCTTTCCTGCGCAGACTGCGCGAGCTGACCGCCGAGCTGGGCATCGTCCTGATTTTCGATGAAGTCATCACCGGCTTCCGGCTCGCCTTGGGCGGGGCGCAGGAGCGTTTTGGCATTCTGCCCGACCTGACCTGTCTCGGCAAGATCATCGGCGGCGGCCTGCCGGTCGGCGCGTATGGCGGCAAGAAAGAAATCATGGACTTGGTCGCGCCGGACGGCCCGGTCTATCAGGCAGGCACCCTTTCTGGCAATCCGCTGGCGATGGCCGCCGGGCTGGCAATGCTCAAGGTGGTGCGGCGACCGGGTTTTTATGAGGAGCTGGAGGAGAAGAGTACGTGGTTTGCGGAAAAATTGGCGGCAATCGGGGCAAAAGCTCCGGTGCCGACCGTGCTCAACCGCATCGGCTCGATGATGACCTGCTTCTTCACCGACGCTCCGGTGACAGATTTCAATTCGGCAATGAAGGCCGATGCCAAGCGGTACGCTCAGCATTTCCGCAACATGCTCGCCAGCGGCATCTGGCTCGCGCCCTCGCAGTTCGAGGCAGCTTTTGTCTCCGCCGCTCATGACCAAGCGCATTTGCAGCAGGCTCTGGATGCAACCGCCGCTTCGCTGGCAAAATTGGCGAACGCATAGAAAAGACTTGCGTTCGCTGCGCAGCCGTGCTACTTGTATGTTCTGTCTGCAAAAAGACTTGTCAGTCGCAATAACAGATTGATTTTGCAGTTTGTTTGAAAGCTCCGGCGAGGGAAATGTAAAAAATGAAGCACGTCGCCTCATTAAAATACGGAGTCGTTTTCAAAAAGGCATTTTGCGACCCGGAAATTTTTTCGGCTTTTGCTCAGGATATCATCGGGCTGCCTATTGCAATTGACCGAGTTGAAACCGAAAAGGAATTTGATCCGCCGGTGGGCTATGTGAAGCCGCGTTTCGATCTGTTTGCGGAAGACAGCAGACACCGAATTGTTGTTGACATTCAACATGGCAGAACAGGCGATCATTACGACCGTTTTTTGTATTATCACTGCGTTGCGCTCCTTGAGCAGGTAGCCAAAGCTGAGAATTACCGCCCACCGCTTAAAGTTTTCACGGTTGTGGTGCTGACATCAGGAGACCGGCATCAGACTCCGATTTCTGTGACTGATTTCGACCCGCATGATCTCGACGGCAGGCCGCTGCATGAAATCCCGCACAAGGTTATTTATCTCTGTCCAAAATATGTTACGGCAGAAACGCCTGAACCGTATCGGGAGTGGCTGCGGGCTATTGACGACACGCTTGATGAAAAAGTTGATGAAACGCAGTATCAGCAGGCAGCTATTCACAAACTTTTTGATGCTATTCGGCGTGACCACATCTCCCCAGAGGAACGCGCCAGCATGATTGATCAATTTCATCTGGAAGAATTGCAGCAGACAAAACTTGAGGAAGGAAAGCTGATCCAGCGGAAAGAAATTGCCCGTGCGTTGCTGGGAAAAGGTATTGCTGCTGATATAATAGCTGAAACGACTGGACTCTCTCAGGAAGAATTGAGGCTTCTTGCAAAAGAAGCATGACATGCCCGAAGAGAAAAAAGGGAAGAAAGGCATTCTGACTGATCTGGCCATCTACAGCCAGAGCGGCATGACCTTCTCCCTTTCTGTGCTGATCGGTTTCGGCATCGGCTGGTATTTGGACAACAAGGTTTTTTCAGGCTGGACTGCGCCGTGGCTGAGTTTCATCTTTCTCGGCTTCGGCATTGCGGCGGGCTTCAAGCACCTCTGGGATTTGAGCCGAAAATTCGCCAAGGATGAGGACTGAGCCAGAGCAAAGGCAGGAGGATGACTACGCCCTCCTGCGCCAAGTTGAGCAGTGCAGCCTATTGCTGCTTGCGCTGCTCGCGCTGGGTGGCGGCTATGTCTTCGGCAGCCAGTTCGCGCTCTCGGCCTTGCTCGGCGGGGCAGTGTCGCTCGGCAGCTTTCTGCTGCTGAAACGGACGATGATGCAGTTAGTCAGCCGGATTGGCACGCAGAACCCGGCGGCGGGCTTTGCCTTCAAATTTTATCTGCGCCTGTTCGCGCTGGCCATTTTGCTGGCCGCCGCAGGCATGAGCGTGCAGCTGCATCTGCCGGGTTTGCTTGCAGGATTGTCCACGGTGATGGTCAGCGTGTTCAGCGTTGTCCTCATCAGGGGCTTGATGGATTTTTCAGGAAAAGGAAAACACGTGAAAGGAGCATAAGGTCATGGAGCATCCAATACTTTTCATCTCGGTGATTCTCGACTGGATCGGGCTGCCGGTGCCGCACGGGCCGATCGGGGCAACATTTCTGGAGAAGCTGACCGCGCCGTATCTGACCTACAGCTGGATGCTGATGGCCTTTCTCTTTGTCGTGCCCAAGCTGACTTTGGGCAAGCTGGAGCTGGTGCCCGGCACCGGTCAGAATTTCTGGGAAGCATTGATCGGCGGGCTGATGGATTTTTTCACCGAGCACATGGGCCGCGAGAAGGCGCGGGCACTTTTTCCGGTGCTGGCGACCTTTTTCATCTACATCGCCTTGGCCAACATGATCGGCCTGCTGCCCGGCTTCATGTCGCCGACCTCCAGCCTCAACATCACCTTGGCCATGACGCTCATCGTCTGGAGCTTCCATCATTATCTCGGCTTCCGCGAGCACGGCTGGAAATACTACAAGCACTTCACCGGGCCAATCCCGGTGATGGCACCGTTCATGTTTGTGCTGGAGCTGATCGGCAACCTCGCCCGGCTGGTTTCGCTGTCCATGCGTCTGTTCGGCAATATTCTCGCCAAAGAGATATTGCTCGGCGTGCTTTTCATGCTGGCCGGAGCGGTCTTCGCGCCGCTGCCGATCCTCTGTCTCGGCGTGCTGGTCTCGCTGATTCAGGCCATTGTTTTTGTGCTGCTTTCGGTCATTTACTGCGTCGGCGCGATGGAGCACGCGCACTGATTTTTTCCGACTCAACAAAGGAAGAAGGCCAACTTTCTTATTTTTCATTATTTTGGAGGTATAGAACCATCATGGACAAGCTTTCTCTCGCATTAGTATGTTTTTCCGCCGCGACAGCCATCGGGCTGACCGGCTTCGCCGCCGCACTGGGCATGGGACGCGGCGTTGAGAGCGCGTGCAGCGGCATCGCCCGCAACCCGGAGGCCAAAGGGCCGATCACGACCACCATGATCATCGGCATGGCGCTGATCGAGTCCATCGCCATCTACGGTCTGGTCATCGCCTTCATCCTGCTCTTCGCCAACCCGTATAAGGACGCGCTGATCGGCGGCTGATGCAGCAACTGACGCGCGAGCGCAAAAAAGGCTGCGGCTTCGGCTGCGGCCTTTTTTATTGCCCTTCGGCTCCGCTCAGGGCACTTGCGCCCGCTGCTCCCTGAGCGGAGCCGAAGGGAGCGGCAGGCGCATATTTTTCTGTTCATTTCCCGGCAGGCTTGTTACACTGAGGCTGTTTCCGACTGCCCGGAGCAGTTCGCTGATTGCCCAGAACATCCCCGCAGCCGCATGTTCCGCACTATTCTCAAAAAACTCTGGAGCGCCTTCGCTGATCTGATTCCGATCATCGCCGTGATCAGCTTTTTCCAGCTGGCGGTGATCCGGCAGCCGCTGCCTGATTTGGGCGGCATTCTTTTCGGCGTGGCATTAGTGACAGCAGGCCTGGCTCTGTTTGTGGAAGGGCTGGAGATCGGACTGTTCCCCATCGGTGAGGGATTGGCTGAAGGACTTGCCCGCAAAGGCAGCCTGTTCTGGCTGCTCCTCTTCGCCTTTGTTCTCGGCTTCTCAACCACCATCGCCGAGCCAGCTCTGATTGCAGTGGCGGCCAAGGCGGGCGAAACAGCCAGCAAAGCCGGGCTGCTGACGGATGAGCAGGCTGTGCAGCGGTACGCCTTGGGCCTGCGGCTGACTGTGGCCGCAGCCGTCGGAACCGCTGTGCTGACCGGGGTGCTGCGCATCCTGCGCGGCTGGCCGATTCATTATCTGATTCTCGGCGGCTACATGCTGGTCATGCTGATGAGCATGATCGCGCCGAAGGAAATCATCGGCATCGCCTGCGATGTCGGCGGCGTGACCACCTCCAGCATCACCGTCCCTCTTGTCACCGCTCTTGGCGTGGGCCTTGCGGCCATCATCCGGGGCCGCAATCCGATGACCGACGGTTTCGGCCTGATCGCCTTCACCGCCCTGCTGCCGACGATTTTTGTCATGGGCTACGGCCTGATCCTTTTCCGCTGATCATGAACTTTCCGGCTGAATTCCTGCGAACCCTGCTGGCGACTCTGCGCGATGTCACCCCCATCGTCGGGCTGATCGTCGGCTTCCAGCTCTTTGTCCTTCGCCAGCCCATTCCTAATTTAAAAAGGCTGCTGCTCGGCGGGGTCTATGTGGCACTGGGGCTGGTGCTTTTTCTGCTGGGATTGGAAAAGGCTCTGTTTCCTTTGGGCCGCATGATGGCCGACCAGCTCTCCGCGCCGTCCTTTCTTTATGGACAGGACGTTGTTCCGGCAGCAGCTGCGTGGACAGATTACGGCTGGATATATCTTTTCGCCGCCATGATCGGCTTCGCCTGCGCCGTGGCCGAGCCGACGCTGATCGCTGTGGCCTACAAGGCCCATGAGGCATCCGGCGGCACTATCAGCGAGTGGGGCCTGCGGCTGGCCGCTGCGGCCGGCGTGGCCTTGGGTGTCAGCCTCGGCGCGCTCCGCATCGTCACCGGTGTGCCGCTGGCGCTGTATCTGCTGGCCGGTTATCTGATCATCGCCGCGCTGACCGCTGTTGCTCCGAAAAACATCATCCCGCTGGCTTATGATTCCGGCTATGTGACCATTTCCACAGTGACCGTGCCGATCGTCACCGCGCTCGGCCTAGGACTGGCTTCGGCGGTGCCGGGCCGCGATCCTGCTTTGGACGGCTTCGGTCTGATCGCCTTCGCCTGCCTGCTTCCAGTCATCACGGTGCTGGGCTATGCTCAGATCGGCCATTGGTCAGCGAACAGAAAGAGGAAAAAAATGCTCAAGAAGGAGAGCGGCAATGCGGTTTAAAACCATCATCGCCTCAGTCAAACCCGACTGCACCGACAAAATCGTTGACGCGGCCAAAAGCGCAGGGGCCACCGGCGCGACCATTCTCACCGGCAGAGGCACCGGCATTCATGAGGCCAAGAGCTTTTTCGGCCTGACCTTGGAGCCGCAGACTGACATCATCCTCTTTCTCATTGAGGAGCATCTGGTCCCGGCCATTCTGGAGGCCATCGCCAAGGCGGGGCAGTTTCACAAGCCGGGCACCGGCATCGCCTTTGTCCTGCCAGTGGAGCAGGTCATCGGCTTGGAGAGCCAGATGAATCTGATCAAGGCTAAAATTCAGGATCAATATTTCTAAAAGGAACGGAACAGCATGAGCGCGGGACAGAAACCGGTCATCCGGGCGCGGGACGTGATGCGGGCGAGGCTGCTCACCATCAACGGCATGGCCACGGTCAAAGAGGCGGCGGACAAGATGCGGGCCGAGCACGTCTCCTGCCTGCTGGTGGAGAAGCGCAACCCGGACGACGCATGGGCCATCGTCACAGTGCGCGACCTGATTCAGGGCGTGATTCTGCCCGGACGGCCTGCGGCGGACGTGAACGTCTTCGAGGTGATGACCAAGCCGGTGATCACCGTGCCTGCGGACATGGACATCCGCTACGTGGCCCGGCTCCTCCACAACACCGGCATGGGCAGGGTGCCGGTGGAGGAAAACGGCGAGCTGGTCGGGATGATCTCCCTCTCCTCGCTGATCCTCAACGAGTCGATCTTCGGCTGAAACAGCCGCCCCTTTTTCAGGAGAATTGTCATGAACATCGAAAAACTGCTGGGCAAACTGCTGCAAGAGGCGACCGGTTCCGGCGGCGGCCAGTTCAAGGCGCCGCAGCACGGCTCCCGTCAAAGCGGCTACGCAGGTAAAAAACATGCGGCATCGTCCAGCTCCTTGCTCGGCAGCCTGACTAATCAGCTCACATCGGGCAAGGGGCTGATGACCGCCATCGGCCTTGGCGTGGGGGCTTACGAGGTCTTCCGCACCAGCGGCCAGCGGCAGGAGCAGCCTGCGGCGGCGCAGGCTCCGAACTGGGGCGCCGCGCCGTCCATGCCTGCGGCGGCTCCGCCTCCTCCCCCGCCGCCCTCAGCCGCCCGGTCCGCGCCTGCTCCGGCAGCGGCTTCGTCCGCCGACGGCGATGAGGAGCTGGCCCGCCGTCTGATCCGGGTGATGATCGCGGCGGCCCATGCCGACGGCGCATTGGACGCGGACGAGGAGCGGGCCATCCTTGACCGCCTGCGCGGCGCGGAGCTGTCGCAGGAGGAGAAAATGTTCCTGCTGGAGGAGCTGCATCATCCGCGCAGCGTCGCCGAGCTGACCGAAGGCATCAGCAGCCTCCGTCTGGCGCAGGCCATGTACGCCGTAGCCTTGTCCGCCATCGAGGTGGACACCGAAAGCGAACGCTGCTGGCTGGACGAGCTGGGCGCGGCCCTTGGCCTCAGCGCGGAAATCCGCCGCTTTATTGAAGAGACGCGGTAGGGCATGAGCCGGAGCCGAAATGGCGCCTGCGAAAAATATCCGCCTGCAATGGTTTTGAAAATTTCCCTGTTGACAAGGGCTGCTGCGGCTTTTAATCTGAATTGACCAACAGCCAGCATGAACACGCCATGCAAACCGGAAAGGAGAACCGAATGGCCAAAATCGCAATTTTGTACTGCAAGCAGATCAAAGACAATTCCTGCATTGCCTGCGCCAAATGCTACAAGGGCATGGCGGAGAAAAACGGCGAGTTCGCCCGCTACAAGGACGAGGAAATTGAAATAGTGGCGATGACCGACTGCGGCGGCTGTCCCGGCCTGACCGTGCCGCGCGTCAAGCTGCTCAAAGAGACCACCACCAGCATCGGCAGGCCGATGGAGGTGGTGCATCTCGGCACCTGCGTCAAAGCGGCGATGGAAACTTCAGGCTGCCCGCTGGCATACGAAGACTTGAAAGTGAATCTGGAGAAAAAGTTCGGAGTGCAGGTGGTGCTGGGCACGCATTCCTACTGACCGCCCGTCAAAGCCGGGGAAGGCTCCTCAAATCTTCCCCTGCCGCCGTTCCCCTCCTGCTGTTCCCGCCGTCAGCACTTCCTTCTGCCGCTCCCGCCGCCGCGCGTCTTTCTCCACAAAGCAGGGCTGGCCGGTGAAGGGGTTCTCGCCTGTCCACCACATCACTGTTGACCAAGTCGAGGGCGTGGGCGTGAAGATCTGCGCCTGCTTGGGCAGCACCTTCAGCTCCTTGCGGGCGAAGTCGCGCAGGGCGAGCATGTCCGCCTGCGTGCAGCCGGGGTGGGCAGCTATTATATAATAGGTGAGGAACTGCGGCAGACCTTCCTCTTGAGTCAGGCGGGTGAACAGCTCGCGGAAGCGAAGCAGGCTCTCCACGCCCGGCTTGCCCATGCAGGCGAGCACGTGCGGCTGGCAGTGCTCCGGGGCAACCTTCATCTGGCCTGAGACATGATGCCGCACCACCTGCCGCAGGTAGCTCAGGCCGTGCTTGCGGTCAGCGAGAATCAGGTCATAGCGGATGCCGGACGAGACCACGGCCTGCTTCACGCCCGGCAGCGCGCGCAGCTCCTCAAGCAGGCGGAGCTGCTCGCCGTGATCAACCACCATGTTCTTGCAGATGTCGGGGAAGAGGCAGCGGCGGTCTGGGCAGCAGCCCTTGCTCAGCTTCTTGCGGCACTCGATGCCGTACATATTGGCGGTCGGGCCGCCGACATCGTGAATGCGCCCCTTGAAAGCCGGGTGCTTGGTCAGCCGCTTGGCCTCAGCAATGATGGATGCACGGCTTCTGCACGTCACCGTGCGGCCCTGATGCACGGCAATGGCGCAGAAGTTGCATTCGCCGTAGCAGCCCCGGTGCGTGGTGAGAGCGAAGCGGATGGTCTCCAAGGCCTTCACCTGCCCGCGCTGGCGGTCATAAGGATGCAGGTCAAGCTGATAGTCCAAGCTGTGGACATGGTCCAGCTCCTCTTGGGTCAGCGGCGGCTGCGGCGGGTTCTGGATCAGCCAGCGGTCGTTGTGGAGCTGGGCCAAGCCCTGCGCGGTGAGCGCGTCGTTGTTCTCATAGAAGAGGCGGAACATCTGAGTGAAGGCTGTAGGGGCGGTTCGCGAACCGCCCCTGCCATTGCCCGCAACCTCGCTGTACGCTGGCAGCTCCAGATAGTCCGCAGGCCGCTCCTTGCTGATATAACACAATCCACGGATGCCGCGTGGATCGCCCTCGTCGCGCAGGCAGCAGGCCAGCTCGACCGCGCTGCGCTCGGCCATGCCGTAAAGCAGATAATCTGCCTTGGCATCAAAGAGAATAGAGCGGCGCACCGCATTGCTCCAGCAGTCGTAGTGGGCGATGCGGCGCAGACTGGCCTCAATGCCGCCAAGCACCAGCGGGCAGGTCTGTTTGAAATGGGCGCGGATGAGGTTGGCGTAGGCGAGCGCAGCGCGGTCGGGCCGCCGGCTGTTCAGGCCGCCGGGCGTGTAGTCGTCCTGCTTCCGCCTCTTGCCGGAGGCGGTGTGGTTGGCGACCATCGAATCCACGCAGCCGCCGCTGATGCCCCAGAACAGGCGCGGCTCGCCAAGACGGCGGATGTCATCGCCGCTTTGCAGCTCAGGCTGGGCGATGATGCCGACCCGAAAGCCTGCATCCGCCAGCACCCGGCCAATCACTGCAATGCCAACAAAGGGGGAATCGATATAGGCATCGCCGCTGACAAGGATGACATCAAGGCGATCCCAGCCAAGCTGCTGGACTTCTTGCGGGGTGCTGGGGAGAAAATGACTCATCGGGAGCGGGCGGGATTGTCCAGCCGGTGCTTCATCGCCCGCTTTCTCTTCACTGTCCAGAAGAACCAGCGGGAGCCAAGGTAGCTGGCCACGCCGGAGACCACGCCGATGATCGCCCCGCCGGTGAGCAGCACGCCCAAGGTTTTCATGCCGAGGCCGCTGACTGCGCCCAAGCCGATGCGCAGCCCCTGATCAAACATGCGCAGGGCCGCTTGCAGCTGCGGCCACGAGCAGCCGCCGTGCAGCACCGCGCTGCCCACCTTCCAGGAGAGATAATACTGAAACATCACGGTCAGCGGGTTGTTGACCACGGTCGAGGAGATGAAGGCCGCCACCGTGCTGATCCGCAGCAGCACGGTCAGCGAGATGAGAAAAAGGCTCTGCGGCATCAGGGGCAGGTTGCCGATGAAGACGCCGAAGCCCACGCCTCTGGCCAAATATTCAGGATCGCCTTTCAGCCGCCGCAGACGGAGGAGATAGTATTTGGACAGCCGGGGGATGTTGCGGAACCATGCTCTTGCCGCGTCAGTCATGCTTGAAGCCGGGGATGAAGTCGAGCCGCCGCTTCTTCAGCCGCCGCTCGCTGACGGCAAGGAAGAATCTGCGGGCGAAAAAATAGCTGATGATCCCGGCTGGAATGCCGATGATCGCGCCGCCGGTCTCAATCACGGCGATGGCTTTGAAACCGAGCTGGCTCAGGGCGGCGAGGCCGTCAAGCAGGCCCCGCTCGGCGATGACATGTAAGGCGTTTTCAATCTGCGCCCATGTCACCCAGCCGGGCAGCACCGCGTCGCCGATTTTCCAGGAAAAGTAATATTGCGGGATGAAGGTCAGCGGGTTGCTGACCATGATTCCGGCGATAAAGGCGGCCAAGGTGCTGACCCGAAAGAGGATGGTCAGCGGCACGAGAATGATGGTCTGCACCGGGGCCAGCGGCAGGATGCCCATGAAAATGCCGAAGGCGAAGCCTCTGGCCAAATATTCCGGGTCGCCCTTCAGCCGCTTGATCCGCAGGAAGTAATAACGGGGCAGACGGGATACTTTGCGGAGCAGGTTCTCTATGCCGTTCAATTTCTGCTGTCCAGACGCTGCCGTCTCAGCCGCCGCTCGTGGACGGCGCCGAAGAATCTGCGGGCGGAGCAGTAGGCCGCGATGCCTGCCGGAACGGCGATGATCAGGCCGCCGACAAGCAGCACGCTGAGAGTTTCCATGCCGAGCCGGCTGAGGGTTTTCAGGCTGAGGACGATGCCGTTGAGCAGCTCTTCCCGCTCCAGAATCGCCGTCACTTCGGTGAGTATTTCATTCAGCCGCTCCCAGGAGATTCTGTCGGGCAGCACCGCGTTGCCGACCTTCCACGTCAGGTAGTACTGCGGCATGAAGGTCAGCGGGTTGCTGACCAACACGCTGGCGATGAAGGCGGCCAAGGTGCTGACCCGCAGGAGGACAGTGAGCGGCACCAAAATGATGGTCTGCACCGGGGCCAGCGGCAGCACGCCCATGAAAACCCCGAAGGCCAGCCCCCGCGCCAGATATTCGGGGTCGCCTTTCAGCCGCTTGATCCGCAGCAAGTAGTATCGGGGCAGGCGGAGGAGCTTGCGGAACATCGTCAGTTGAGCGGCGAGCGCGAGAATGCGTCTACGTCCGGGCCGACGCGCTGGCCCGCCTGGAAAAGATGCCAGCCCGCCAAGCCGATCATGGCCGCGTTGTCGGTGCAGAAGAGCGGCGAGGGCAGGAAGCATTGCAGCCCTTCCTCGGCGCAGCGGGCGGCCATCTGCCGCCGCAGCCTGCGGTTGGCCGCCACGCCGCCGCCCAGCACCACTTGCCTGTGTCCGGCTCGTTTGGCGGCAAGAATGGTCTTCTCGGTTAACGCGTCAGCCACCGCCTGCTCGAAGGAGGCGCAGATGTCCTCGACCGGCACCGGCTGATTTGCCTGCTGAAAGCGATTAACCTGATTCATCACCGCTGTCTTCAAACCGCTGAAGCTGAAATCGACGCTGCCGTCGGCCAAGGCGCGAGGAAAGGCGAAAGCGTCAGCCCGTCCCTGCTCGGCCCGCTGGCTCACCGCAGGCCCGCCGGGGCAGCCGAGATTGAGCATCTTTGCCACCTTGTCAAACGCTTCGCCTGCCGCGTCGTCGCGGGTGCGGCCCAGCAAGCGGAATTCAGTCGGGCTGCTCACCGCGAAGAGCGAGCTGGTGCCGCCGGAAGCCACCAAAGCGGTGTAGGGGAATGCAGGTTTGTCTTCTTCCAAAAGGATGGCCAGCAGATGCCCGGCTAAATGATCCACGCCGACGCAGGGGATGTTCCGCACCAAGGCCAATGACTTAGCAAAGGTGAAGCCCACCAGCAGGCAGCCGACCAAGCCTGGCCCCTGCGTGGCGGCAATCAGGCCGATCTCGTCCAGCGTCACACCAGCTTGGCGCAAGGCTTCCTCCGCCACCGGCCAGACTGCCTCGATATGGCAGCGCGAGGCCAGCTCCGGCACCACGCCGCCGTATTTCTCATGCACGCTGTGCTGGCTGCTGATCACGCTGGCCAGCACCCGGCTGCCGTCTTCCAGCACGGCGGCGGCGGTGTCGTCGCAGGAACTTTCAATGGCAAGGATGAGCATGGCGCGGTGTTGTTTGTTTCAGACCTTGGCGGAGCGGGCCGCCGCCACGTTATAATGGTCACAAATCCCGTCAAGGTCAACTGAAACCAGCCAAGTCCGCACAAAAAAGCATCTTCTCGCGGAGAAACCATGCTGCGGGCGGGCAGGGGGGTGATTTTATGCGGCTGCCGTTTTGGGGAAGCCGCTCGCTCTCCCGACAAAAACGCCTCTCTCCCACCTTATTGTAGCCTTCCGCACAAAAGGGTTTCCGCTGTCACGAAAGCCTTGCCCTGACATTCCTGCGAAAGCGCAGCCCAAGCCGCCGTAATGGCGGCTTTTCTTTTCCTCCTGCCCGCTCTGGCACGGCGCTTGCTATATAGAAGGCAAAAGCGCAGCAGCCTGCGCGGCACTGCACAGCAAGCAACGGGCCGGACATTCCGGGACATCCTTATAGAACACAGGAGGAACACGAAGATGAGAAAGGTGGCGATCTACGGCAAGGGCGGCATTGGCAAATCTACAACCACGCAGAACACGGTGGCAGGTCTGGTGGAGATGGGCAGGAAGGTCATGGTTGTGGGCTGTGATCCCAAGGCCGACTCCACCCGCCTGCTGCTCGGCGGCCTGGCGCAGAAGTCGGTGCTCGACACCCTGCGTGAGGAAGGCGAGGACGTTGATCTGGAGGACATCCGCAAGAAGGGTTACGGCGGCACCTGGTGCGTGGAGTCGGGCGGGCCGGAGCCGGGCGTGGGCTGCGCCGGACGCGGCATCATCACCTCCATCAACATGCTGGAGTCGCTGGGCGCGTATGAGGAGAAAGAGGGCTTGGACTACGCTTTCTACGATGTTCTTGGCGACGTGGTCTGCGGCGGCTTTGCCATGCCTATCCGCGACGGCAAGGCCGAGGAAATCTACATCGTTGTGTCGGGCGAGATGATGGCCATGTACGCGGCCAACAACATCTCCAAAGGCATCATGAAGTTCGCCCAGACTGGCGCGGTGCGCCTCGGCGGACTGATCTGCAACTCCCGCGCTGTGGACAACGAGAAGGAGATGATCCAAGAGTTCGCCAAGAAGCTGGGCACGCAGATGATCTGGTTTGTGCCGCGCGACAACGACGTGCAGCGGGCCGAGATCAACCGCAAGACGGTCATCGAGTGGAAGCCGGAGGCCCCGCAGGCCGACATGTACCGCGGCCTGGCCAAGTCCATTGACGAGAACAAGATGTTCGTCATTCCCAAGCCGATGGAGATTGAGGAGCTGGAAAAGCTGCTGATGGACTACGGCCTGCTGAATTAAGGCGGGCGGCCAATGTAGGGGCAAAAAATATTTTGCCCTTGTTGGCCATGCCGGGCCGGTGCGGGGCGAAAAATTTTTCGCCCCTACGTGAGGGTGGGCGTGGATGCTGGCATGGAGCAAATCTCGATGCTGGCAATGAGGGAAGTTCCATGCCAGCATCGAGAGTGGTTCCATGCTGGCATGGCGGGTGGCCCAATGCCAGCATAGAGGATGCCTCCATGCTGGCATTGAAATCAAGCCGGACAGATGATGCAGGATACGCGGTAGGGGCGGTTCGCGAACCGCCCCTACGGACAACGAACATACAAGGAGACAAGAATCATGCTGATGATCAGAGCGATAGTACGGCCGGAGAAATCAGACGAAGTGCTGGACGCCCTTATGGATGCGGGCTTTCCGGCGGTCACAAAGTATTCCGTGGCCGGACGCGGCAAGCAGCGGGGCATCAAGATCGGCGACGTGACCTACGATGAGATCCCTAAAACCATGCTGATTATGGTGGTCAAGGACGAGGACAAGGACTTTGTCATCCAGACCGTGATGGACACAGCCCGCACGCCCGGCAAGGGCGCGTTCGGCGACGGCAAGATCTTCGTCAGCGCGGTGGAAGAAGTTCACACGGTCAGCTCCGGCCAGAAGGAGGCCTGATCATGAAAGAGGTGATTGCGGTTGTCCGCATCAACATGATGAACCAGACCAAGAAGGCTCTGAGCGATGCTGGCATTGCCGCCTTCTTCGCCCACGAATGCCAAGGGCGGGGCAAGGGCTTCGTCAACCCGAAGATCCTTGAAGGCGTGGATCAGGGCTATGAGGAGGCGGCTTCGGTGCTGGGCGAGAAGGGCAAGCTCTACTCCAAGCGCATGGTCACTGTGGTGGTTGAAGACGAGCAGGTTGCGGACGTGGTGCAGGCTGTCATCGCGGTCAACAAGACCGGCAAGCCCGGCGACGGCAAGATATTCGTCCTGCCGGTCGCGGACGCGTTCCGGGTGCGCACTGCTGAGAAAGGCGCGGCGGCCATAGCCTGACATACTCTGACGGAGGAACAATATGACAAAGAAAGCAATGGCGCCGATGGAGCCTGCGGAGGTCAAAGCCAAGCTGCTGGCCCCGTACCCGCCCAAGGTGGCCCGCAAGCGCAGCAAGCAGATCATGATCAACGAGGCGCTGGAGAACGGCACCCCGGAGATCACCGCCAACGTGCGCACCATACCCGGCATCATCACCATGCGCGGCTGCACCTATGCAGGCTGCAAGGGCGTGATCATGGGGCCGACCAGAGACATCGTCAATCTGGTGCACGGCCCGATAGGATGCAGCTTCTACGCTTGGCTGACCCGGCGCAACCAGACCGACCCTGGCCCGGAAGGACCGGACGGCGAGAACTTCATGACCTACGCCTTCTCCACCGACATGCAGGAGCAGGACATCATCTTCGGCGGAGAGAAGAAGCTGGCAGCGGCGATTCAGGAAGCCTACGACCTCTTTCATCCCAAGTCGATAGCGGTCTTCGCCACCTGCCCGGTTGGTCTGATTGGCGATGACATCCACACGGTGTCGCGGCAGATGAAGGAGAAGCTGGGCGACTGCAACGTCTATGCCTTCAGCTGCGAGGGCTACAAGGGCGTGAGCCAGTCCGCAGGGCATCACATCGCCAACAACCAGGTCTTCCGTCACATAGTCGGCCAAGACGACCGGCCTGTGGAGGGCAAGTACAAGATCAGCCTGCTGGGCGAGTACAACATCGGCGGCGACGGCTTTGAGATCGACCGTATCTTCAAGAAGTGCGGCATCACCAACATCGCCACCTTCTCCGGCAACAGCACGTACAAGCAGTTCGCCACGGCACATCAGGCGGATCTGAACGCAGTCATGTGCCACCGCTCGATCAACTATGTGGCGGACATGATGGAGACGAAGTTCGGCATCCCTTGGATCAAGGTGAACTTCATCGGTGCCAAGGCAACAGCTAAGTCCCTGCGGAAGATCGCGGCCTACTTCGAGGACAAGGAGCTGATTGACCGTGTGGAGGCTGTGATTGCCGAAGAGATGCCAGAGGTCGAGGCAGCAGTTGCGGAGATCCTGCCGCGCACTGAAGGCAAGACCGCGATGATGTTCGTGGGCGGCTCGCGGGCGCATCACTACCAGGAGCTGTTCAAGGAGATGGGCATGAAGACCATCTCTGCGGGCTATGAGTTCGCCCACCGTGACGACTACGAGGGCCGCCGCGTCATCCCGACCATCGAGGTGGATGCGGACAGCCGCAACATCGAGGAGATTGAGGTCGAGGCGGATGCCACGCGCTTCAAGCCGCGCAAAAGCGAGGCCGCGATGCAGGCCCTTGAAGCGGCGGGCACGGTCAAGTTCAAGGACTACGAGGGCCTTGCCCCGGACATGGAGGCAGGCACGCTCATCATTGACGACCTCAATCAGCATGAGGCGGAGACGCTGGTCAAGCTGATGAAGCCGGACATCTTCTGCGCAGGCATCAAGGAGAAGTTCTCTATCCAGAAGCTCGGCATCCCGATGAAGCAGCTGCACAGCTACGACTCCGGCGGGCCGTATGCGGGCTTCCAGGGCGCGGTCAACTTCTACAAGGAAATAGACCGGCTGGTCAACAGCAAGGTCTGGTCGTACATGAAGGCGCCGTGGCAGGAGAACCCGCAGCTGTCTGGGGCATACGTCTGGGAATAACAGCGGCAAATCCGCCGCCGTAGCCGTAGTAGCCGTAGTAGGGGCACGGCATGCCGTGCCCCTACGGCTACGAGAGACAGCAGGCACCACAACAACGAATTATCACGAGGCAAAGACCATGCTCTTACGACATACACCCAAAGAAATCACTGAGCGCAGCGCCTTGACCATCAACCCGGCCAAGACCTGCCAGCCCATCGGCGCGATGTACGCGGCGCTGGGCATCCATGGCTGCCTGCCGCACAGTCACGGCTCGCAGGGCTGCTGCGCCTATCATCGCTCCGCCTTAACCCGGCACTACAAGGAGCCGGTCTCGGCAGCCACCAGCTCGTTCACCGAAGGCTCGTCGGTCTTCGGAGGTCAGGCCAACCTGATGCAGGCCTTCAGCAACATCTTTGCGGTCTACAACCCGGAGATCATCGCTGTCCACACCACCTGCCTGTCCGAGACCATTGGCGACGACCTGCCGCAGATCAGGAAGAAGGCCATTGCGGAAGGCAAGATCCCGGAAGGCAAGTACGTGATCAGCGCGTCCACGCCGAGCTACGCAGGCTCGCACGTCACCGGCTTCTCGAACATGGTCAAGGCCATGACTGAGCTGGCTGAGCCGACCGGCAAGAAGAACGGCAAGGTCAACCTGATCCCCGGCTGGGTCGAGCCGTGCGACATGGAGGAGCTGAAGCGTCTGAGCAAGCTGATGGGCGTGGGCACGATCATGTTCCCGGACACCTCTGGCGTGCTCAACACCCCGCTGACGGGCGAGTACAAGATGTTCCCGGACGGCGGCGTGACCATTGCCGAGCTGAAGTCAACCGCAGACTCCATCGGCACCATCGCGCTGGGCGAGTGGTGCTCCGGCGATGCGGCCCGCGAGTTAGACAGCAAGCACAAGGTGCCGTGCAAGGTGCTGGACATGCCCTTCGGCCTCAAGGCGACTGACCGCTTTATTGACGCACTGCACAAGATGGCGGGCGTGAATGTGCCGGAGGAGATCATGGTCGAGCGCGGGCAGCTTGTTGACTTGATCTCGGACATGCACCAGTACTTCTACCATAAGAAGGTGGCTCTGGCTGGTGATCCTGATCAGCTCATTGCCATGACCGAGTTCCTCGTGTCCATAGACATGTGCCCGGTGCATATTGTCACCGGCACGCCGGGCAAGAAGTTTGAGAAGCGGATTAAGGAGCTGACCGCCGGGATGCCGTATCAGGTCAACGTGCGGGCCAAAGGGGACTTCTTCCTTCTCCATCAGTGGATGAAGAACGAGCCGGTTGACCTGCTGATCAGCAACACCTATGGCAAGTATATTGCCCGTGATGAGGATGTGCCGTTCCTGCGCTGGGGCTTCCCGATCTTGGACAGACAGGGGCATCAGTACTTCCCGACAGTCGGCTATAAAGGCGGCCTGCGCCTGCTGGAGAAGATACTGACCCTGCTCTTGGACAGGAAAGACCGGGACGATACGGAGATGAAGTTCGAGCTGGTGCTGTAGGCAATGAGCATGACGGGGCCAATGGCTCCGTCATAGCCCTGCAACCTTCTTCAGAATATCCGCCGCCACATCTGTGCCGACAGTCTTTGCGCAGTCCAAAGCAAATCTTCCGGCGTTCTTCAGATGCTGCCACATGGCCGGTTCATTCTGCTCGCGGGCGGCCTGCGCGGCCTTGGCGACATCTTCGGCAGCGGCGCGTTGCTCCGGGGTTTTCGCGCTGCGTTGTTGCATTTCTTCGTGCAGGCGGGAAAGGTCTGCGGTGATTTGCTGAAAGGTGTTGCCGGAAGCAGATGCGCTTTGTCCAACTGCGCCGATTTGTCCGCCGCTGATGTAGTAATTATCTCCCATTGCCAGTCCTCTCGATGATGGAATTTTATCAATCAGTTTATTTTGGTTCTCAATTAATCCCAGAACAGCGGCCATAAGCTGCGCCTGCTGTTCCGGCGCAATTCTGCTTTCCTCGTAGCCAACCGCAATCTGCTGCTTTGCCTTTTCCACATGCTCAAGATGGCAAACCGTGAACGTGGCGTGCGGCTGGCCGCGTTTGTCGAAATTGACCAGCTCCAGCGAAAACTCTTTGTGCCGCTCGTTGACAGCCTGCACCACTCGGTCCATGATCAGCGGATCAAGCGGCGTGAAGCCCTGCTCGAAGATGTACTCGAAGGTGGGAAGCTGCTTGTATAATTCCTCAAATTCGCCGGGGCGGAAATCGCGGTCAGGCGGGGTGCGCTGCTCTCCGGCCTCATCCCAATAAACGTAATCGCAGCGGATGCCGTCAATAATCCAGTTTTCTCGTGCGCTGCCGTAGAGCTTTGCTCCGGTGATGTCTGCTCGGCTGAGATTGGCTTGCCGCAAATCGGTGCTGCGCAAATCCGTGTTGCGGAGGTCAAATTCAACAAGATGTGTATTTCTCAGATTTTTTCCTTTCAAAGAAAGTCCTTGCCCTTTGCCGCGCCCCAGCAGCTTACGAATGTTATGGTTGGCGAGCTGAGTATTTTCAAAGCAAGAGTCAAGATCGCGATCCTCAAATGAATTAACAGGTCTATATTTATAGTCGTCTAACGGAGATTTCCTTGCTTCTATTTGAAAATTTTTTCATGAAGTATAATTAAGAATTGAATAAGAAAATCTTATATCTCTATAACCAGAAAATAAATAACTCACATGTTCAACAAAACCATTATCAAATATTACTCCGGTCAATTCTGAGCAAGTAAAATCAGTAACATTGACTGTTCCTGTTTCAATCCCAAGAATTGATTCGTTAAAATTAGCTCCTACAAGCATCGCATTTCTAAAATTTGCTCCACGAATATCCGCCTTCCGAAAATTCGCACCGCTCAAATCCAACCCATCCAGCTTCGCCCCACGCAAATCAATCTTTGCATCAGGATTCTCCTCGCGCCATTTGTTCCACGCCGCCACGCCTTGCTTGAGTATCGCCAACTGTTCTTTGTTTGCCATTTTGCACACCCTGTAGGAAAGTTCACCCGCTTTGGTTCACGCCTGCGCCGCCCCGTTCCCCGCTTCCATCGCCCTAAAGTCAATTGGAATCAAGGCGATTCCAATTGAAATTGACCTGATTCACGTTTGAATTGCCCCGTTTTCGACTGGAATCAGCCTGGTTCCAATTTGAATCGTCCCGGTTCCAATCGGAATTGCCCCAATTTCAATTGAAATTGACCCGATTCACACTTAAATCGGGACGATTTAAACGTAAATCGGCTTGATTTAAGTGTGAATCGCCCTGATTTCAATTTAAATCGGAGCGTTTTCAGTGTGAAACGGCCCAATTCAAACGAACAAAACAACAGATAAAACCGTAAAAATTCGGATTCTTGCCGCGTCTGACCTTGCGGGGGCGAAGAATCTTTCGCCCCCTGCGAAAAGAAATTATTTCACCTGCTCAAACTTGCCTTCCTTGACCGTGTACATCGTATAGCCCACGCCGGTGGCATCGCCACGCTCGTCAAACTTGATCTCGCCAAAGGGAGTGACCGCGATCTTCGTGCGCAGGGCCTCCTTCAGCCCCTTGACATCGAACTTTTCCGCCTTTTCCGCCGCATTGGTCAGGGCGATGGCCGCCGCCACCGCGTTGTCGAAAAACGCGCCCGGCTCCTCGCCGTATTTGTCCGCATACGCTTGGCGGTACTGCTTTGTCACCCGGTTTTCGGAAACATCTGCCGGGCCGGTGGCGTACACGCCCTCAGCGTATTTGCCTGCCACCTTGAGGAAGGTTTCATCCTTCACCCCGTCGTCCGAGACGAACAGGGTCTTCATCTGCCTCTTGCGCATCAGGGTGACAACTTTTGAGGCTTCCGGGTGATAGCCGCCATAAATCACCGCGTCGGCGCGGGCCATTTTGATTTTCTGCACAATGGCCGAATAATCCATCGCGCCCGGCGTGATGCCCTCGAAGAGCACCACCTCGGCCAGCGCGCCTTTGCGGATTTCCTCCCGCGCATCCTCGGCCAAGCCTTTGCCGTAATCGCCTTTGTCATGAATAATGGCGATCTTCCGCGCCTTCAGCGTGTCCGCCGTGAATTTGGCAATCGCGGCGGCCTGGGCGTTGTTGGGAGCGATGGTGCGGTGGAAGGTCGGGTATTTGCCGCTCAGAGTCAGGTCGCTGTCCGTGGCTGAGGGCGATATGACGATCACGTCCGCCTCAGTGTAGATGGGCAGGGCCGCTTTGGTCGCGCCGGAGCAGATGTGGCCGATGACCATCTTCGCTCCGGCGGAAACTAATTTGGCAGCGGTGTTTGCCGCCACTTCGGGCTTGCAGGTGTCGTCCTCAATCAGCAGCTCGACTTGAATGCCGCCCTTGGCGTTGACAGCTTCCGCGACCAACTGCGCGGCCCGCATGGTCGGAATGCCGTAAGAAGCCAGATCGCCGCTGTGCGCTCCGGCCACGCCGATTTTGACCGGCGCAGGCTGCTCAGGATCGGCGGCAAAGGTGTTGCCCGCCAGCGCGGCGGCGAGGCAAAGCAGCACTGTTGTTTTGGAAAAATGCACGGTGTTAATCCTCCTTGGTGAAAAATGAGAAATGAGGGGTTCTGGCAGTCTTGCGCCGCCCGCGTTGCAAAGCGGTCGACAATCGGCTATCTTTTCACACCTGAAGGAAAAATGCACCAGAAAATTGAAAAGAGATGTGAACGTATGAACCGAAATTTCTATTATGCCCTCGGCAGGCCGCTCTCGCCGCTCTACAGCTTCGCCATGCGTGTGCGCGAGCAGTTCTACCTCAACGGGGTGCTGGCCTCAGCCGCCCTTGAGGTGCCGGTGATCAGCATCGGCAATCTGACGCTGGGCGGCACCGGCAAGACCCCGTTAGTGCAGCATTTGGCCCGTCTGCTGCAACGCAGCGGCTTCCATCCTGCAATCATCAGCCGGGGCTATGGCGGCGCGACCAAGGAGCGTATCAACATTGTTTCCGACGGCGGCAGACCGCTTTTAGATGCGTCCTATGTCGGCGACGAGCCGCGAATGCTGGCGGAAACTCTGCCCGGCGTGCCGGTGCTGACTGGGATAGTCCGCAAGCTGCCTGCGCAGAAAGCGGTGGAGATGGGCGCGGATGTGCTGCTGCTGGATGACGGCTTTCAGCATCTCGCTGTCCGCCGCGATTTGGATTTGGTGCTCTTCAGCGCCGACAGATTGGCGGGCAATTCGCGGGTCTTTCCCGGCGGCGATCTGCGTGAACCAGTGCGCGCCCTCTACCGCGCCAACGCCTTTGTTCTCACCGGCACGGATGAAAGCAACATTGCGCGGGCGGTCAGCTTTCGCAATTTGCTGCATGAGAAATTTCCCGGCAGACCGGTCTTTTTCAGCGGCAGCCGCCCGGTCGGCCTTGTCCGGCAGGTGAAGGATGGCCGGAGGCTGCCAGCGCAGGCAGATGATCTGGCAGGCCGCCGCTGCTTCGCCTTCTGCGGCATCGCCAGGCCGGAGAGCTTTCAGAAAACGCTGCAACAGTTGGCCGTCGAGCCTGCGGCCTTCAAAGCATTGCCCGATCATCACGCCTACAAAGAGCAGGCCGTGCAGCAGCTCGTCCATGCAGCGGAAAAGGCCGGGGCCGACTGCCTGCTTTGCACGGAAAAGGATTTGGTCAAACTGCGCGGCTTCGCGCTTGCGCTGCCACTCTATGGCGTGATCATGCAGGCCGCGCCGGAATCGGGTTTGGACAAATTAGCTCTGGACTGCGCCAGCCAGCGGCTGCCTGCTCCGGCGTAGTGTGGCAGAAAACACACAGCCGCCGGGGTAAATTTGCACTGTGTGCTATTTGCCACAGGCAGCCTGCCCGGCCCGCTGCTGCGCCTCTTTTTTTATCCGGCTGAATCTTCTTGAAAATTGTTCTTCTTTGCCGCCAAATGCAGAAAAACAAATTTTTGGCCGGATTTTTGCATGAGAAAGTGATACAAAAGAAAGAGCGAGACAACAACAACAGGGCGGCTGCCCGGCACAAGGTGAGAACATGGCATTCAACCTCGACCCGCATCAGCACACATTAGAACGCGCTGTGAGCTGCTGCGGCATCGGTCTGCACTCCGGCAAGACCGTGAATCTGACGCTCAAACCAGCAGCCGAGCACAGCGGCATCACCTTCCGCCGCACCGACCTTGGCGGAAAAAGCCGGGTTCCGGCCCGCATGGAGCAGATTGTCGACACCACCTTGGCCACCACCATCGGCAGCGGCGGCGAGCGCGTCTCGACCACCGAGCATCTGCTGGCCGCCCTGCGCAGCGCAGGCGTGGACAACGCTGAAATCGAGCTGGACGGCGGCGAAGTGCCGATCATGGACGGCAGCGCAGGCCCCTTTGTCCGCCTCCTGCAAAGCGTCGGCCTGAAACGCCAGCGCGCCCTGCGCAAAGTGCTGCGCATCACCAAACCGGTCTCCTGCGTTTCCGGCGACAAGTTCATCCGCATTGAGCCTTATGACGGCTTCAAAATCACCGGCAGCATCAATTTCGGCACCGAGCTGATCAGCGAGCAGAGCTGCTCCATCGAGCTGAACGCCGAACGCTTCGCCCAGGAAATCGCCGATGCCCGCACCTTCGGCTTTGTCGAGCAGGTCGAGGAGCTGTGGCGCAACGGCCTCGCCCTTGGCTGCACCCTTGAAAATGTTATCGCCATCCACTGGAACCGCCGCAGCGTCCTCAACGAGGACGGCCTGCGCTTCGAGGACGAGTTTGTCCGTCACAAGGTTCTGGATCTGATCGGTGATTTAGCCCTGCTCGGCAGCCCGGTGCTGGGTCATGTCATCGCCAGCCGCTCCGGCCACGCCCTGCACCACAGTCTGATGCAAGCCATTGCCGACTCCCCTGACTGCTGGGAGCACGTCGAGTTCCGCAAGCCGGGTCAGCCCCATGCAATCACCCCCCCGGCAAAACCCCGGCGGAAGAGACTGCCTGTCTCGCTTCCGGGCCTGCTGTTCCCCGCCGTCGCTCCTGCGCCCTGTCCGGCCTGAAGCGGCACCTGTTCTGGTTGTTGCTGCACCGCTGTTTGTTTCTTCTCTCCTTGCCCGCTGGCCTTCCGCAAGCCAGCGGGCGTTTTTTTTGCCCTTTCCGTCAGCTGCGCAAAAAAAATTTCCTGAGCCGGACAGCTTGCGCGGCAAAGAGCGGAGTTTTGCTGTTTGCCGACAGTCCTTGCCTGACAACCAGCATTGTTGCTAAATTATTGCAAAGCGTCAGGTTGAAGCGGCAGATGATGTCTCCGCCGCCTGCTCTTCATGCCAGTATTGATTTTTGACCGGCAGGCCGAGATCAGCTTCAACCAGCCGCCGCCGCACCTCAAAGAGCCTTTCCATCAGCTTCTCTTCAAACTGCTCATAAGCCGCCGCGTCAGCGACGCGGTTCACCACCACGCCCAGCAGCTCTGTGATCGCATTGCCGACAGAGTTCTGGCTGATGGTGACAATCAGCTTGCCTGCGTCATTGCGGTAGATGAGCTGCTTGAACGCGGGCTGCCAGCGGATGGCGTTGGCGTATTCCGCGTTTCTGCTGCAATGCTCGCGCACTTTCTTGGCTGTCCTGAGAAAATCGTTGTTGAAGAGCAGGACATTTTCGACATGCTCCGGGAAGTAGACGTGATCAGGCATGGATGAGTTGCGCACAGACACCTGGCCGAAGAAGGTTCGGTAGAAATCAAGGAAGCCTTTCAGGATCATGTCGTATTCCCGCCAGAAGCGGATGTCGTGCAAGGCAGCTTCTCCGTCGACAATCTCCCAGCTTGGCAGACCGCAAGGATATCCGGTCAAAGAAATTTTTGCCGCTTCAGCGTCAGCAGGCTTCAGTATCTTCAGGTCGAGCGCTTTGTCAAAGAACTCCCGATACACATGCGGAATATGCGATTCAAAAAGGCTGTGCTGGCCGCCGTCCGTCAGGTTCGGATTGTTCAGATCAGCCAGTTTGGCCTGCCGCAATTCCTCTTTGCTGAAGACGATGAAGTGATTGTGCATCATGCGGATGCTCGGCACGCCTGGAGATGTCAGCGGCCATGTCGCGTCCAAGCTGGCTTCGCCGGCCAGGATCAACGCCTCTTCTGGGTCAGGATATTGCTCAAGCATGTAGGAGATGATGATCTGATTCATCCTGTTCCAGACATGCTTGACATTGTCAGGCAGCTGCGTGCGGCGCACAGGCCGTCCAAGAGGATCAAGAATGCATTCTGACGTGTTGTAAATGATGGACGCGTCAAATTCCCGGCTGTGCCCCAGTGCCTTGCGGTACAGCAGCAAATTCTCCGGACTGATCAGCAGGCCGTTGTTCTGCACCAGATCGTTGAGATTCTCTTTGCTGTTGAAGAACTCGTTCGGCTTCAGCCCCTCCGGAACTTTCAGCGGAATTGGCCTGTACGGAGTGACGATTTCTCGCGGCCCAACGATGATCTCACGCGGGATTATTTGCATATTCTTTCCTCATTGCGCTTTAAATTAAAAAAATAAAAATTTAATATAATGGAAAACGCCAGTCATTCAACGAATAGCATTCATGCTGCTTTTGGCAATATAAAAAATTCAAATTTTATAACATATAAATATCAGCACTCTAAACAAATGCAGGGCTTCTTTTTGCAAGAATCTTTTAACGCAATATTAATGCTCATCAAAAGAGTTTTTAACTTACTCTTTGGTTACACGAATGTAAAATAAATAATATCAATTGTAAGATTCAGTATTATTAAAATTTACGCGGCTTTGCCGCCAATGAGTTGATTTTATTCAACCATCGACTTGGGCTGCAAAAAAACTGCTATACCAGTTGAGCTTGTCTTTTCAACTGCGTAAGTTAATAATGCAATGGAAGATATGCCACCCGAAACAAGGGCGAAGAGGAGAGAGGCCGCAGCGGTCAAGCGGCGCTATTTTTGGGACATGATGAGGCGTTGCCATGATCTTACGGCAAGCTGAAAAGGGATGATTGCAGAAAAGTCCTGCATTTTAAACAAGAAATGTCTGCCGAACGTCAGAGCTGGTGGAAAAAATCGTTGCCCTTGTTGTCCACCAAAACAAAGGCGGGAAAATCTTCCACCTCAATCCGCCAGACCGCCTCCATGCCCAGCTCAGGGCAGTCCACGCATTCCACCCGCCGGATGCTCTCCTGCGCCAGCAGCGCGGCAGGCCCGCCGATGGAGCCAAGGTAGAAGCCGCCGTTCACCTTGCACGCCTCTGTCACCTGCGGCGAGCGGTTGCCTTTGGCGATCATCACCAGCGAGCCGCCGTGCTTTTGCAGCAGGTCAACGTAGTCGTCCATGCGGCCTGCCGTAGTCGGGCCGAAGGAGCCGGAAGCCATGCCCGGCGGGGTCTTGGCCGGGCCAGCATAATAGACCGGATGCCGCTTCAGGTAGTCCGGCAAAGGCTTGCCGTGGTCAAGCAGCTCCTTCCATTTGGCATGGGCCATGTCGCGCCCGACAATCACCGGGCCATTGAGCAGCACTCTGGCTGCGACCGGCAGCGTGTTTAACTGGGCGAGGATGGCGGACATAGGCTGATTAAGGTCAATCCGCACCGCGCCTTCGTCCTTCTTTCCTCGCAGATGAGGCGGAATCAGCCTGCCCGGCTCGTGGTCGAGCTGCTCAATCCAGATGCCGTTCCGATCTATCTTCGCCTTCAGGTTGCGGTCAGCGGCGCAAGACACGCTTAAGCCAATCGGACAGGAAGCCCCGTGGCGCGGCAGGCGGATCACCCGCACATCATGGGCGAAATGCCTGCCTCCGAACTGCGCCCCGATGCCGCAGCGTCGGGCCTCCTCCAGCAGCTCGCTCTCCAAATCCAGATCGCGGAAGGCTTGGCCGTGGACATTACCGCTGGTCGGCAGGCTGTCGAGATACTTTGCGCTGGCCAGCTTGACCGCCTTTAAGGTCGTTTCCGCGCTCGTTCCGCCGATGACAAAAGCAAGGTGATACGGAGGACAGGCGGCGGTGCCGAGCGTCTTCATCTTCTCTGTCAGAAAGCGTTTCAAAGCCGCCGGGTTGAGCACGGCCTTGGTCTCTTGGAAAAGAAAGGTCTTGTTCGCGCTGCCGCCGCCTTTGGCCAGGAAGAGGAAGCGGTACTCGCTGCCTGGCACGGCCTCGATGTCAATCTGCGCGGGCAGATTGGTGCCGGTGTTGCACTCCTCGAACATGCTGAGGGCGGCGGTCTGCGAATAGCGCAAATTCTCTTCAGCGTAAGCAGCGGCAATGCCTTTGGAAAGCATAGCTGCGTCGTCACCGCCAGTCCAGATTTGCTGCCCCTTCTTGGCGACCACGATGGCTGTGCCGGTGTCTTGGCAAAGCGGCAGCACGCCCTGCGCGCTGATCTCGGCGTTGCGGAGCAAAGCCAGAGCCACGGCCCGGTCGTTGTCCGAGGCCGCAGGATCGTCGAGAATGGCCGCAACCTGCCGGTTGTGCTCAGGACGGAGGAAAAAAGAAAGCTCGCGGAAAGCGGCGCGTGCCAGCTCGCGCAGGGCTTCCGGGGCGATTTTCAAGATTTCCGCTCCGGCGAACGGCTCCACGCTGACATGGCGGGCTGAGTTGTCTGAAAGGCGGTATTCGCACAAGTCGCCGCCAAGGGGAAAAAGGGGGAAATATGAAAATTCAGGCATGAGTTGCAGAAAAATTTGCAGCGGAGTGAAAGGGGGCAGGCCAGCTTGTTTGTCAGCCTTCAAGCAAGGAAGGCCGCAGCAAAAAACTCTTGTTCCGGCGGACGGTCACGGCGGTGAGGCGGAATACAACAGGCAGGCGGCTGAGGCTGTCTTAATCGACCAGGCCCAGCTACCTGCGGAAAAATATATTCACTTCGTCAGCATTTTGCTGACCTCCTTGACCTTATTGATTTTATCCTGCACAGCGGCCACATCGCGCGCCACAGGCAGCCGTTTGGCGATGCCGTCCATGCCGGCCGCCTCTTCCACCTCGCTCAAGCCGTTTTTGAACGAGCGGATCGCTTTGCCCAAGCCTGCGCCGATCACCGGCAGTTTTTTGCCGCCGAAAAGGAGGAAGGCAATGCCGAGAATGACGATCAATTCAGGGGTTCCGAGTCCAAACATGGTGCCGTGCTCCTGCAGGAAGGTTGTCAAAGCGCCTCAGCTTTCTTTGCCGCTGTCCTTGTCTTTGTCTGCGATGGCCTTGGAATCGCCATCTGGACTTTTGACGCTGTCTTTAAAATTCCTGATTCCTTTGCCAATGCCGGAGCCGATCTCCGGCAGTTTGCCTGCGCCGAAAATGATCACGATGATGACCAGAATAATGATCAGCTCAGGCATTCCCAATCCGAACATAAACCGCACCTCAAGTTGAAATTCTTACAAAAAAACAGAATGCGGCCAAAGACAGCCGCATTCTTCACTGTAGTGCTGACCGCAACGCTGTCAACAGGCGGCGCGATCAACGTGCCGCGACCGGATGCTCCGGTCGGGCGGCAGGCATCGGCGCTGCTGTTTTACTGGTCTGCCGCAGGGTGGTCATGGCTGTGGCAACCATGCCTGCCACGTCGGTAAGATTGCCGGGCACGATCATGGTGTTGTTCGCTTTGGCCAATTTGCCGAATTCATCCAGATATTTCTTGGCCACCTCAAGATTGGCCGCCTCACGCCCGCCCGTGGAAGCCAGCGCCTCGCCGACCTTGCGGATGCCCTCGGCCGTTGCCTCCGCCACCTTGAGGATTTCCTGCGCCCGGCCCTCGGCCTCGTTGATCCGCTTCATTTTTTCACCCTCGGATCGGGCAATGGCCTCGGAACGATCGCCCTCGGCCCGGTTGATCACGGACTGCCGGTCGCCTTCAGAACGGGCAATCTCAGCCCGCTTCTCCCGCTCGGCCCGCATCTGCTTCTCCATGGCCTCCAAAACCGATTTGGACGGCGTGAGGTCCTTGATCTCATACCGCATGACTTTGATGCCCCAGTTCTGGGCCGCCTCATCCAATGCCTCGACCACCTGCTGATTAAGATATTCTCTGGATTCAAAGGTTTTATCTAAAGGCATTTTGCCAATCGCCGAGCGAAGAGAGGTCTGGGCGAGCTGGGAGGCGGCAAAATGGTAGTCGGCAATGCCGTAGGCGGACTGCCTGGAGTTCACCACTTGTATATACATAATTCCATCAACTTCCAGTGTCACGTTGTCGGCAGTGATGCAGGTCTGGCTGCCAATATCAATTGGCTCCTCTTTCAGATTCCGCTTGTAAGCGATCTTGTCGAGAAAAGGAATCAGAATATGAAATCCTGCCTCAAGCGTGTCCCGGTATTTCCCCAGCCGCTCAATCACATACTCATTGCGCTGCGGCACAATAACCGCTGTCTTCCAAACTAAGATGACAACGAAAACAACTAAAACAATGACACCAACCAGCAAACCGCTCATTTTGCCTCCTCCTTGTTCGCGCCTAACGCGCGGACTTTGATAATAAGGTCTTTCTTTTCCACAATCAGCACCACCGCGCCTTCGGCAATGGGTTCATCAGCGGCAGCGCGCCAGAACGATCCGCCGTATTTGACCCTGCCGTCGGCGGGCGGGATGATGGCATCGGTGACAATTCCTGTAACCGGGGCGGAATCGAAATTCACCGAGTCCGCTTCTTCAGAGGACTTGCCCATGAAGACAGATTTTAGACGCGTTCTGAGCAGAATCAGACTGAGGAGGGAGGAGACAAGGAAAACAAGAAGCTGGGCTGTCAGAGGCAGATCAATCACGGCCAGAACTGCTGCCGCGCACCATGCGCCGATGCCAAGGAAGAAAAGAACAAAACCGGGCAGCGCCAGCTCAATGATAAAAAAAGCGATGCCCAGCAGGAACCAGATCAGCACGGGTGAAACGTCCATCATTTCCGCTCCTTGAAAATAAACAGGAACAGCAGCGACAAATTGATTTTCATCATTATACCGCGTTCCGGCCCTGAGCAGAAGCGGAATCAGGCAAAAATCACCTTGCAGAAACGCCGCTTGCCCACTTTCAGCAGTGCCTCGCCGCTGGCCGGAAGCTGAAGATTGACATCAGCCGCTTTCTCGCCGTTCACCGTCACTGCGTTCTGCTGAATCATCCGGCGGCCTTCAGAGGTCGAATCCACCAGCCCAGCCTCTTTCAGCAGCCAAGGCAAGGCAACAGGCTGCTCCTGCGCGGGCAGGGTTTTCTCCGGGATCTCATCGGGCAGCTGATGCCGGGCAAAAACCTGCTCGAAATTTTTTTCCGCCTCGTCCGCCGCTGTCTGATCATGAAAGCGGGCGACCAATTCTTTCGCCAGCCGCACCTTGACCGCTTTGGGATGCAGCCAGCCCTCGGCCATGCCTTTTTTCAAATCAGCGATTTCGCCCAAGGAAAGATCACTGAGCAGCTCGTACCAGCGGAACATCAGCTCGTCGCTGACCGACATTACCTTGCCGAAAATCTGCTCCGGCGGCTCGGTGATGCCGATGTAGTTGCCAAGCGATTTGCTCATCTTGTTCACCCCGTCCAGCCCTTCCAAAAGCGGCGTGGTCAGGATAACCTGCGGCTCCATGCCTCTGGAGCGTTGCAGCTCGCGGCCCATGAGCAGGTTGAAAAGCTGATCCGTGCCGCCCAGCTCCACGTCCGCCTGCATGGCCACAGAGTCGTAGCCTTGGAAGAGCGGATAGAAAAATTCGTGGATGGAAATCGGGCGGTTGCTGTGAAAACGTTTTTTGAAGTCGTCCCGCTCCAGCATCCGGGCCACAGTCAGTTCGGAGGCGAGGCGGATCATGTCGTAGGAGGAAAGCTGGCCCAGCCAGGCGGAGTTGAAGACCACCTTGGTTTTGGCCGGATCGAGCATTTTGAAGACTTGCGCCTTGTAGGTCTCGGCGTTGCGGGCCACGTCCTCACGGCTCAGGGGCGGTCGGGTCTCGGATTTGCCGGTCGGGTCGCCGATCATGGCCGTGAAGTCGCCGATCAGAAACTGCACTTCATGACCAAGCTGCTGGAACTGGCGCAGCTTTTGCAGCAGCACGGTGTGACCGAGATGCAGATCCGGCGCGGTCGGATCAAAGCCCACCTTGATCCGCAGCGGCCTGCCGTTTTCCGCCGCAGTTTTGAGCTTTTTCTCCAGCTCCTCTTGAGAGACCACACCCTCGCAGCCGCGCATGATCAACGCGAGCTGCTCCGCCAGTGATTTATTGCCGTTATTTCGCATATTCCACCGCCCTTGTCTCACGGATCACTGTGACCCGGATCTGGCCAGGATAGGTCAGCTGCTCCTCAATCGCCTTAGCGATGTCGCGGCTCATCAGCGTGGCCTCGTCGTCCTTGACCTTCTGGCTGTCCACGACAATACGCAGATCGCGGCCTGCCTGCACGGCGTAAGATTTCTCCACGCCGGGGAAGGCGTTGGCAATTTTCTCCAAATCCTCCAGCCGCTTGACGTAGCTCTGGAGCATCTCTTTGCGCGCGCCGGGCCGTGCGCCGGAGAGCGCGTCCGCCGCCTGCACGAGAATGTCCAGCACGGTTTGCGGCGGCATTTCCTCATGATGCGCGCCAATGGCGTACACGATGTCCTCGCGCTCGCCATATTTTTTGGCCAGATCGCGGCCTATGACAGCGTGAGAGCCTTCCACTTCGTGATCCACCGCTTTGCCGATGTCATGCAGCAGCCCGGCCCGTTTGGCTTTTTTCACATCCAGCCCCAGCTCGGCGGCCATGATGCCGCAGAGGAAAGCCACCTCAAGCGAATGCTGCAAAATATTCTGGCCGTAGCTGGAGCGGTATTTCAGCCGCCCGATCAGGTTGATCAGCTCAACATGCATTCCGTGCACGCCGAGGTCGAAAGCGGCCTTCTCGCCCGCCTCCTTGATCTCCACATCGAGATTGTGAGTGACTTTGGCTACCACTTCCTCAATCCGGGCCGGATGGATCCTGCCGTCGGAGATGAGCTGAAGCAGCGACTGCCGGGCCACTTCGCGCCGGATGGGGTTGTAGCCGGAAAGGATCACCGCCTCCGGGGTGTCGTCAATGATGATGTCGATGCCGGTGGCGGCCTCGATGGCCCGGATGTTGCGGCCTTCCCTGCCGATGATCCGGCCCTTCATCTCGTCGTTGGGAAGCGGCACTGTGGAGACGGTCTTGTCCGCCACATACTCTCCGGCGTAGCGGGCGATGGCCAAGGCGAGAATGTTTTTGCCTTTGCGGTCCGCCTCCAGCTTCATCTCGTTCTCGATTCTGGCCAGCCGCTTGGCCGCGTCCATTCTTGCCTCGCTCTCCAGCGATTCAATCAGCAGCTTTTTCGCCTCCTCGGCGCTGACCCCGGCGATTTTCTCCAGGTGCCGCCGCTGCTCGGCGATCAGGTTTTCCGCCTCGGCCTCCCGCGCCGCCACGCTCTGCTCTTTGGCGGCCAGCCGTTTCTCACGGGCGGCCAGATCGGCCTCCTTGTTTTTGAGGTCGTTCAGCTCCTCATGCACCTTGTCGAGCTTCCGCTCCAGCCGCCGCTGCTCGCTTTCTATTTCCTTCCGGGAGTTTTTTATCTCCTGCTCGGCCTCCTGCTTGGCCTGATAAATCTCCTCCTTCACCTGAAGGAGCTTCTCCTTGCGGAGCTGATCGGCCTCATGGATGGCGTTCTCGACAATCAGCCGCCGCTGATTTTCTATATCCGCCTGATTGCCCTCAATCAGTTTTTTACGGAGAAAAAAGCCTGCGCCCGCGCCTGCGGACAGGGCAAGTGCAAGCAAAATCAATGTGATGCCGCTCATGACATGAATAACCTGGTTTATAGATGCATGCAGCAGTTTCGTGCTGCGAAATGTGAGATAAAACAGCTGACTGCGTCGGAGAAAAATGCGGGGGGAGATCAGTGAGGCAGGAATGCGGACGGCGCGGCAGCCATGATCAGGCTGCAAAAAACCCCGCGCTGCCGTGTCAACAGAATAATTAAACCTATCGAAATAGGTGGGCGCGCCATGCGGTCGTCTGGAAATCAGTGAAGTTTTCCATAATCCGGCAGAAAAGGAGCAGCCCTTTTAAAGAGAGTTGGCTCAATACTCTGTTGATCACAAACAGCGCAGGGAAACTTGTGTGCCGCTGTCCCCTGTCTATAAAATAAAAACTCGGAAAAAGCAAAAACTATTTTTCCGCTCACCCCTTCAGCGCGGCGGCAGCTTTGTCAGTCTGCCCTGAAATCAAGCAGTTCCGTTCCGCGCCCAATTTTCGCTCCGTCTGCATTCTGCCGGACGCATTGCGCCTTGGCTGACGCGGCGGACAGCCCTCACTTGTCTTTTTCGGCCTTTTTGTCCGCCAGCCCGGTCTCCCAAGCCTCGATCCGCTCCAGCAGCCCGGTGACACGGGAGCCAATTTCCGTCCGCTGCTTCTGCAGCTCGGCGCTCTCCAGCTTGATCAGCTCGCACTCCTCGTCGCGGTCGCGGAGCTTCTTCTCCAGAGCCAGAACTTTCGTCTGCTGCTCCCGGCAGCGGCTGATGAGCATTTCCACCAGCTGCTCCAGCCGGACGAGTTCGTCGTTATTATTCTTCATATTGAATGCGCTCCTCCTGCGCGTTCTGGCGTTCTCGACAAATTGCATCGCAAAACAAGCTGTACATACCAGTTTTACCGCTCCGGGGCAATTGAAAAATTTCAGCGGCTATCGAAAATGGCTCCAGCTCACCGGCCTGCCTTGGCTGTAGGGCATGACACCGTGAAAGGGGCGCGGGTCGCCGTCAAAGACCAAGGGCAGGAAGAAACGGTCGCCCTCCCACATCGGCAGGCGGCTGATTTCCTCCAGCCGATGCCAAGCCAGCCCGCCTTCCTCGCAGCTCTTTTTCGGCACGCCGGAAAAGGCGGTGATCAGGAAGATGAAACCGAGCCAGCTTTCGCCGCCGGGGCCGAAGCCGGGCCAGCTGATGGTGCCGCGCAGGTTCATCTCCAGACAGACGATGCCTGCCTCCTCCTCAATTTCCCGCGTCATGCAGCTGCGCACGTCCTCATCAGGCCGCATTTTGCCGCCCAAGCCGTTGTATTTGCCGAAATGCTGGTCGTCCGGGCGGGCGTTGCGGCAGAGCAGCAGCACCTGCCGGGCATCCGGGGAAAGCACATAGCCAAGGGTGCCGATGATCGGAGTGTACATACAAGCCTCCTGCGGCGGAAAAGACCTGCCGCCTGTCGTCTTTTTGCCGCTTTTTTGCAAAACTGTGCTACAATCAGAGCCAGCCGAGACCGTCGCCGGCAGCTCTGCGGCAAGGCCAAGCCGCCGAAATCTTTCTTCAGATGTGCAGGTTGCTCATGCTGTCCGCTGTGAAACAAATCGCTTTTGCCTGTCTTGTCCTGACCGCCGCTGTCTTTCTGCCGCCGCAGAGCATCAGCTCAGCTGCGGCACAGCAGTTTTCCGGCCCGGCGGACCTGCACTTTCCGGTCTACGCCCTGATTGCCCCCAACGTTGATTTCTGGGAGAAAATTTACGGAACTTACACTGAGACGCAGGGCGTGCTGCACGACCGGCGCGATCTCAGCCGGATTTACGGCGTGGTCGGCCTTGCGCCAAAGAATACTCCGGGCGCGGCCAAAATCAATGAAAAATTGATGGAGCTGGCCCGTTCGCATGTCAAGACCATGCTGAAGAAGTTCGCTGAAGGCGGCAGGCCGCAGACCGCTGAGGAGCTGCGGATTCACAGCCTTTTTCAGCAGAAAAGCCCTGCGGCCTTCCTTGCGGCGGCGGACAACATCCGGGTGCAGACCGGGCTGAAAAACCGCTTCCGCGAGGGCGTGATCCGCTCCGGCGCCTACATGCCCGCGATCAGGCGCATCCTGCGGACGCTGGATCTGCCTTTGGAGCTGGCCTACCTGCCCCACGTCGAATCCTCCTTCAATCCCGGAGCGCATTCCAAAGCCGGGGCGGCGGGTCTCTGGCAGTTCACCCGCTACACCGGCAAGGAGTTTATGACCGTCAACGAGCTGGTGGACGAGCGTTATGATCTTTATATCGCCAGCGAGGCCGCCGCCCGCTTCCTGAAGGAGAACCACCGCCAGCTGGGGGCTTGGCCGTTAGCCCTCACCGCCTACAACCACGGGCGCGGCGGGATGCTGCGGGCCAAGGCGCAGTGGGGCAGTTATCCGGTCATTTTCGCCAATCATTCCAGCCAGACCTTCGGCTTCGCTTCGCGCAATTTTTACCCAGAATTCATCGCCGCTTTACGGGTCGCCCGCAAGCTGGAGGCCGATCCTGCCGTGATCAAAGAGCGGCCTCTGATCAGCGCCTCGCTGCGGCTGAAAGGCTATGCCGCCGCCGCCGAGCTGCGCCAGTATTTCGGCGTTTCTGAAGAGGAATTCCGCCGCCTCAATCCCGCCCTGATGAAGCCGGTGCTGGAGGACAAAAAATATATCCCGGCTGAGACGGTCATTCATCTGCCCGCGACCCATTTTGTCCGCGAGCGCATCCGCTCCATGCCGCAAAACCTGCTCCGCGCCAGCCAGATTGCTGACTCCGCGCCGCCCGCTGTCAGGCAGCCGCCGAAAAAAAAAGCCGCCAGCGCGAAGAGCTACGTGGTGCGCAAAGGTGACTCGGCCTTGTCTGTGGCGCTTAAATTCGGTCTGACTTTGGACGGGCTGCGGCGGGCCAACCAGCTGAATAAAAAAGCACAGCTGCGCATTGGCCAGAAACTGATCATTCCTCCTGCCAAGGGCGGCGCGGCCAGCCGCTCGGCAAAACGCAAGCCTTGAACAAATGGACATCTCAAAAACGATCGCGGATCTGAAAAAACGGCCTGACTTCAACGAAAAAGTCGGCATGGTGCTGATTCACAACGGCGTGGTTCGGAGCTGGTCACGCAAGGACGGCGCAGCAGTCAGCCAGCTGGAAACTGCGGTCGATCAGGAGCAAATCGAGCGGCTGCGGCAGGAATATCTCTCTTGGCCGGGCATTTACGAGATCATCATTGAAGCCGCCTCCGGCAGCTTCCAGCCCGGCGACGACCTGCTTTTTATTATCGTCGCCGGAGACTTGCGCGAGCATGTCAAGCCGGTGCTGTCCGAGCTGCTCGACCGAATCAAGGCTGAAGCGGTGCGCAAGCAGGAGCTGCCCGCCTGAGTTTGGCCATGACCGCCGCTCCTGCCGCGCCGCCCTGCCGCATTACCCGCTGGGCCTTCGCCTACAGGCCGGATGAAGGAAAACCTGCTGCCGCGCTGCGCAGCCTGCTCCGCATTTTCCTGATCATGGTGCATGAATTCAGCGGCAGTAGCATTTCCCTGCGGGCCTCGGCCCTGACCTTCTCCGTCGTCCTGTCGATGGTGCCGCTTTTGGCGATGAGCACCGCCATCCTCAAAGGCTTGGGCAACGGCAATCAGATGCGCATCGCCGCCTACCGCCTGATTGACCAGCTCGATCCCGACGCGGCGGCCAAAGCGGCCCAGCAGCAGGAGCAGCAGGATGAAAGCGCGGAGAATTTGGCGGAACCGGCGGAGCCGGAGCCAGTCAGCCTCAACCGCCATCTGCACAACGCGGTGGACTCCATCTTTGATTACGTGGAGAACACCAACTTCGCCGCTCTCGGCGCCTTCGGCATCGTCGGCCTGCTGGTCGTGGTGATCACCGTGCTCAATGCAGTTGAGGACGCGATGAACGCCATCTGGCACACCCGGCGAGGCCGCTCGGCGTTCCGCAAGCTGATGGATTACCTCGCCCTGCTCGTGCTGCTGCCGATCTCAGTCAACATCGCCTTGGCTGCTGAGGCGGTGCTGACATCGCAGAAGATCATGACGCACATCGCCGTTGCCATCCCTTCAGCGTGGACGGTCGGCCTGCTGCTCAAGCTGCTGCCGTTTCTCTTCATCACCCTCTCGCTGATGATGATGTACCTTTTCTTCCCCAGCGTGAAGGTAAGGACTGGCGCGGCCCTCTGCGGTGCGCTCTTTGGGGCGGTGTTCTGGTTCATTGTCCAGCGGCTCTACGTAATGCTGCAAATGGGAGTAGCGAATTACAACGCCATTTACGGCTCTTTCGCCACGGTTCCGCTCTTCTTAGTTTGGATGCAGCTTGGCTGGATGTTCATCCTGCTCGGCGCAGTCTTGGCCTATGCCATTCAGAACCGCAATCATTACCGCCTGCCTGGCGCGGAAAGCACAGCCCGGCAGCGTCTTCAGCAGGCGTTTGACGTGCTGCTCACTGTCTACAGCAACTTCTCCCGCGCCGAGGCCACCGGCGAAGAAGAGCTGGCCGCAGTCTGCGCCGTGCGCAACGAGGCCGACCTCAGCCAGACAGTTGATCTGCTGATCAGCGGCGGCCTGCTCCACGAGACTGAGCAGAACGGCGCGGCGGCCTACATCCCATCCCGGCCTGCCGATCAGCTCAATGCCGCGCAGGTCGTGCGCTTAGTCTTCGGGCGCGGCTCGGAGAAAGAGTCGGAAGGCGGCAGGCTGGCCGCGCAGGTGGTGCAGGCGGCAGAGGAGGCCGTGCCGCCAGAGGATTTTCCCGCCCGCAGTTCTGCAGTCGAGACCACTTCAATTTGAATTTGATCAAAAAATGCTCACGAAGCCAGCTGTGTTTCTCGACCGTGACGGCACCATCAACGAGCAGATGGGCTACATCAATCACCTCAGCCGTTTTATCCTGCTGCCAGGCGCGGCGCAGGCTGTCCGGCTTCTCAACGAGCGCGGCATTCCGGCAGTGGTGGTGACCAATCAGTCCGGGCTGGCGCGGGGCTATTTCCCTCCTGCCCTTCTCGACGCAGTCCATGCCGAGATGGAGCGGCTGCTGGCGGCGGAAGGCGCGCATCTGGACGGCATCTATGTCTGTCCGCATCACCCGGAGGCCAAAATTGTCCAGCACCGGCAGAGCTGCCGCTGCCGCAAGCCGCTGCCTGGCCTTTTGGAGCAGGCAGCCGCCGATCTGGGGCTTGACCTCTCCCGCTCCTTCATGGTGGGAGACCGCTGGTCGGATTTGGAATGCGGAGTCCGGGCCGGAGCCGCCCCAGTGCTGGTGCTGACCGGCTACGGTCAGGGCGAGCTGGAGCACATCGGCCCGCAGAAAAAGATTCAGCCCGCTGTCATCGCAGACAATTTGCTGGAGGCTGCCAAACAGGTCATCCGCCTGCTCGGCCAACCCTCCAGCGGCATCTGAAAAGGACTGCTCTTTTCCAGCAGAAAATATTTGACAGGGCCAATATCTCGAAGATATCATATACTATCTTTCAGCAGCGTATTCAACTTCATCCTTTCAAAGGGGGCTAAAACCAAATGAACATCAGAACATCAGCTTGTTACCTCGCAGGAGGCCTTTACTTCCTCCTCTTCGCCGCAGCCTGCACCTGCTCTCCTTCCGGCAAGATTCCCGGCGGGCCGGAGCAGTCCGGTACTGTGCAGCAGATGCAGGCGCCTGCGGCTGCCGCCGACACATCCGCAGAAGTATATGACGAAGAGATGATCAGCGGCGATGCGGTCGAAGGGGCCTACTATGCAGAAGAGGGCGCAGCGGTGGAATCCTCCTCCAGCGTCGACGGCGAGATGATGGTCGATGACGGCAGCTCTTATGTTGAGTCTTCGACCGGAGAATACTCAGAAGGAGAAGTTGTTGAAGGCGGTTCCGTTGAGGAAATGCCTGCTGCCGAGGGAGCCGTTGAGTATTACAGCGAGACAACCGTCACCGAAGGCGGCGACGCTGCGGTTGAAGGCGGTTTTGTTGAAGGGACAGTCGATTACAGCGAGACAACCGTCACCGAAGGCGGTGATGATGAAATGATGATGGAAGGGCCTGCTGACGGCCAGCCGGTCATCATGGAATAAAACTTTCGTTTTTCCATTTTTTTGCGCGGAGGATGCCGGCATCAAGGAAATCCTCCGCGCACTCTCCTGCCGCGTCAGGCTGACGCAGGTCTCTTCCGAGCAGTTATTCATTTTGTCCAACAAGAAGCCGGATTATTGCGGCGCGGCATCCGCCTGCTGAGGCGGCGGAAATGTGTTGACAGGGCGGGCCTGTCCTGTATCATAGAACGAAAACCATTCACTTTTAAACTCCTGAAGGGGGGATGATTCCATGAAGTTCAACAAAAACGCCATGCTGGTTGCCAGCAGTTTGGCGCTGCTGCTGACCGCCGCCTGTGAAAAGCCGGGCGCGGATGACAAACCGGCAGCGGCAAGCAAGCCTGCTGCGGAAATTCATGTCGAGGCGACAGACGGCGCGGCGCAGCAGAACGAGGCGCCTGCCGCTGAAGAAGAGGCGGTGGTCACAGAGGCGCCAAGCGACGAGGAGCAGGTGATCGAGGAAGAGGCGGCTGACGAGGAGCTGGGCGAAGGCGAAGCGCTGGAAGAGGAAACCGGTGACGAGGAGCCTGCTGCTGAAGAGACGGAGGAGGACGCTGCCGTTGATCAGGAAGAAGCTGCTGCTGCAACTGAGCAGGAGCCGTCGGCTGAACAGAATTGATTTTTTTTGCCGCGCCGCCTGCAACTTCCTCAGCCCGGAGGCTGAGGAAGTTTTTTTGTTCAATTATTCTGCATCACCACGCGGAAGCCGAGCAGGTCTTCGCGGTAGTCAGGCTGATTTCTGAAGCGGAAGGCGGCCCGGCAGTTCTGCACCCGGCTCCCGGCTGATCCGCCCCGCACCACCCGCTCGCCTCCTCCTGACGGCCCGCGCGGATTGCTGCGCACGCCGCCAGTGGCGTAATAATCTTTGTCAAAGCGGTCCGCGCACCATTCCCAAACATTGCCGCTCATGTCATGCAGGCCGAAGGCGTTGGCCTGCTTGCCCCCAATCGGATGAGTCCGGCGGCTGCTGTTTTCCTCATGCCAAGCCAGCACGTCGGGATTGTCGCCGCCGCAGTACTTGCCTGCGCCGCTCGCGCGGCAGGCGTATTCCCATTCCGCCTCTGTGGGCAGCCGGTAGGCGCCGTTTGACCGTTTGTTCAGACGGGTGAAAAATTCCTCCGCATCATTCCACGACACATTCTCCACTGGATGCTTGCCGCCCTTCTTGAAACCGGACGGATTGCCGCGCATGATTTTTTCCCACTGCTCCTGAGTGACTTCATGCCGTCCCATCCAGAAACCGCTCACGCAGACCTCATGCACCGGGCCTTCCCAAGCGAAGCGGCCTTTTTCGCCAGCTGCTGATCCCATTTTGAAGCAGCCGCCTTCGATATAGACCAGCTCCATGCCGGTGGCCTCGTTGATCATGATGTCGCCCTGCTTCGGCTGCTGCTGCGCGGCTTTAACCGAAGGAGGCGCTGGAAGAACGGCGGCAGGCGCGGACTCCGGGATTGGAGCCGGAGGCAACTGCCGGGGCGGCGGCGCAGGACGGCGAACATCATGGCGGCTGAGGTTTTCCTGCAAATGTCTGGGAACCAGCAAGAAATCTCCCTGTTCGTGCGCATTTTTGACGACATGCCCGTAGCGGGGGAGCTTGCCGGTGCTGCGGTAGACCGGCTGCAAGACGCGCTCAAACAGGTTGCGTCCAGAAAGCACGTCGCGGTTGTCGTGAAGAACAGAAAGAAAAGTTCGGGCGAAGAGCGAATGCCTTGCGCCATATTCCTGCTCCGGCCGCTCGCTGCCGGAAGTCAGGACGGTGAGCGAGGGTGAGTCCAGCAGGCGCCGGAGACGCTCCTCCCGGCTTTCCCGCAGCCGGGCTTCGTCAGGCAGCTGAAGGCTGGCCGCGTAGCAGGAGTCGGTCACCACCAGCACGTGCTTGGCCCGCACCGTTTTTAAGATGTTGGTGATCAGCGCGGTGGGAATCCATTGACTGTCGCTCGCATTGTCCGCGTCAACCGGCTTCCAATAACCTGCCCCGCCCCGCCCCAAGTGACCGTGGCCGACGTAGTAGATGAGCAGGCTGTCGCGCTCCGGGTTAGTCAGGCGGCTGGGCAGCTGGGACAATGTCCAGAGGATGCGGTCGCGGTCGGCATCAAGCAGCAGCTCCGCCTTGAAGCCGTATCGCTCCTCCAGCAGCCGGGCCACTTCCTGCGCGTCAGCCCTGGCTGTGGGCAGCTCATCAAGATGGCGGTAGCTTTGATTGCCGATGACCACGGCATGATACCGGCCAAAGTCCGGGGAAGCGGGCTGCGCTGAGGCTGTCCTGCCCGCTGTCAGGAGTGTCATGAGGAGGAGCAGCGCCAAGCCGATGCTGCCGTGCCGCTCCATGTTCTGCTGCCAAGCCATAAACTGTCTCCTCTGAAATGCTGGGAATGCAGGATGCCGCGTTCCGCCGGGAGCGGCGCAGCGGCTGGAAGAATACCAAGAGTGTACAAAAACAGGGCACATTGCGCAACAGCAGAATGGCTTGGCGCAGGCCGGAGGCTGCCGCCGCGAAGCGGGTCTGCATTTCCAACTTTGCAACTTGCCGCCGGTCGAGTAGAATGAGCAAATCCCCGGAGATGCCTGCCCGGACTCCATCCTGTCTTCTTCCTGCGAGCGGCTCCAAGCCGCCGGGAAGTCCGGTCTTTCCAGACAAGAATTGAACAGCAGCAGACTGCAAGAGGTTTTTTGTGCAAGGCAAAGTGCTTATCGCCAATCGCGGAGAGATTGCCATCCGCATCATGGAAGCCTGCAAGGCTCTGGACTTGGACTACGCGGTCATCTACACCGATGCTGACCGTGATTCCGAGCATGTCCAGCGCAATCGGCTCAATGGCCCGGATCAGAACGCATGGCGCGTGACCAGCTACACGGACCCCAACGACCTGCTTTCGGTGGCCGACCACACGGGCTGCACCGCCGTGCATCCTGGCTACGGCTTTTTCTCAGAGGACTACCGCTTCGCCCGCCGGGTGACGGTGCGCGACCGGCCCCTGACTTTTATCGGGCCAAGCTGGGAGGTGATCCGCGATCTGGGCGACAAGATCAACACCAAGCGCGTCGCTCAGAAGCTCGGCATTCCGACTATACCAGGCACCTCAGCCCCCATCTACAACGAGATGGAGGCAGAGGAGATCGCCCAGCACATTCTCGACATCCAGCGCGAGCAGAACGAGCCGAACCCGGCGGTGCTGATCAAGGCCGCTGCGGGCGGCGGCGGCATGGGCATAGAGGAGATCAACCGGGTGGAGCAGTTCCGGCGCACCTACCGCCGGGTGCAGAACTACGCCAAGCGGCAGTTCGGCGACGGCGGGGTTTTGATCGAGCAGCGGCTCTGCGACTTCAACCACTTGGAGGTGCAGTTGGTCTGCTCGCGCCACGACGAGCGCATCCACTTCGGCACCCGCAACTGCACCATTCAGTCCACAGGCCGCCAGAAGCGGGTGGAGGCCGCGCCCGGCTTCCATGCCTCCTGCTTCAAGTACGACTTCGACCCCGATCAGGTGCTGGACAGCGTGGTCGAGCATTCGCTCAAGCTGGCTGATTATGTCAAGTACGATAACGTCGGCACGTGGGAATGGATCGTCAGCCGCAGCGGCAGGCCGTATCTGCTCGAAGTCAACACCCGCATTCAGGTTGAGAACGATGTGTCGGCCCGGATCAGCTACCTCAACGGCAAGCACCCCAACTTGCTTCAGGAGCAAATCCGCTTGGGACTTGGCGAGCGGATGGGCTATCAGCAGAACGAGATTGTCTTTAAGGGCGCGAGCATTGAGCTGCGCATAGTCGCCGAGAACCCGGGCCGCAACTTCGCCCCGTGGATTGGCACCATCACCCGCTTTGATCTGCCGAAACATGACTGGTCGGCGATGTACAGCCATGTGCCTTCTGACCGGCCCTATCCCATCCCCAGCGAGTATGACCCCAACTTGGCTCTGGCCTTGGTCTGGGGCGATGATGTCAATCAGGCCAAAGAGCGGGCGCGGCTGTTTATTGACGGCTGCCGTATCGAAGGCGTGGACAGCTCCGGCGGCGGCATACTCACCAATCTCGACTACCTCAGGCAGAATCTTGACCGGCTGCTGACCTTCTGAGCCGTTACACATACGACCATGAACGATCTCATCAAGCAGCTCCAAGAGCTGGACCAGCGCATCGGCTATCTGATTCACATCAAGGACAGCGACTCGTGGGGCAACGTGGCCGAGTTCCGCCGCAAAAGCGAGCAGCTCCGCACCGCTGTCTTCGACATAAGCCGGGACGAGTTCGCCACCCGGCTGGGCAAGCTGGAGGATTCAATCCGCTTCTTGGAGGAGCGCTGCGAGGAGGGGTTGACCCCGATGGAGCGGGTGCGGATCGTCCGCTCGCCGCTGCGCTTCACCCTCAAGGACATTCTGGAGAACGTCTATGAGGAGCACAAGGAGCTGGGCGGCGCGGGCGAGGCCAACATTGATCCGGCCATGGTGGTGGCCAAGGCCAACATTGTCCGCCGGATCAAGCGCAAGCCCTACACCTCGCCGGTGATGGTCATCGGCCAAGAAGTCGGGCGGGGCGAGGAGTTCCGCAACGGCGGCTCCTGCAAGCCTTGGGGCAACGAGAAGGCCATGCGCTACATGAAGGTGGCCGAGACCGAAGGCATCCCGATTCATTTCTACATCTTCACGCCCGGCTCGTACCCAGTGGAGGACTATCCCGGCGCAGCCCAGCAGATCGCCCGCAACCTCTACACCATGACCAAACTGCGGGTGCCGATGATTTCCGTCATCTCCGAGGGCGGTTCTGGCGGTGCTGAGGCGGTCGGCATGAGCGACTTGCGCCTGATGTTCTCGCACGGCTACTACTCGGTGATTTCGCCGGAAGGCGCGGCGGCCATCGAAGGCCGGGTCAAGGAAGGCCGCAAAGTGCCGCCGGAGCTGGTTGAGAAGTGCGCCCGTCAGCTCAACATCACCGCACCAGACAATCTCCGCCTCGGCACCATTGATCGCATCATCCAAGAACCGCCGCTCGGCGCAAAGAGCGACGATTTCGCCTTTTTCGCCCGCGTCCGCTCGGAAATCATCCGGGCCACTGACGAGGTGGTGCTGCGGACAAAGAACATGCGCAGCTTCCGCTCCTACGAGGTGAAGCGGAAAAAGGCGGAAAGCCCGGACGAGGCTCCGCAGATTGACATCCCGTGGGATTTGGACGCAGGCGAGACCGACAGGCTGCTGGAGCTGCGCTCGAAGAAATACCGGAACATGGCCATGCACAGCTTCGGCGGCATCACCATGCCGGCGGAGAATTTCTTCAAATTCTTCTGCTCGGCCACAGAGAAGTTTTGGTACACTGTCCGCTACGATGTGCTGAAGAACCAGCAGAAGCAGGTGCAGAAGACGATCAAGGAGCTGTCCGGCGAAGGCACGGCCTTGGTCAACCGCATCACCGCTCCGTTCACCCGGTTCTTTGGCAAAGAGGAGGAGAACGGCAGCAGGCCGGTGCCGAAATCGCTGGCCGCCGCTGATCCGCAGTTTGCCGGCGACTACTGCGTGATCCAAGACCCGCTGGAGCTGACCGACACCTACACCAGCCCCTTGGCCAACGAAGACCGCACCATCACCTGTCCAAACGCGGAGAAGCACGGCTGCAAAGACCTCTGGATCCCCGATCTTTACGGCGAATTCTGTGGAGTCTGCGAGAACTGCGGCCATCATTTCCCGCTCGAATATCAGTGGTATCTGAAGAACGTCTTTGACCCCGGCTCGATCCGCATCTTCAACAACGACATCTTCTCGAAGAACCCGCTCAACTACGAGGGCTTTGACGAGCGACTTCAGGCGGCCAAGAGCAAGACCGGCATGGGCTGCGCCAACCTGACCTTCATGGCGCGGGTCAGGGACATCGAGCTGATCGTGACCATGCTCTTTTCCGATTTCCGCAACGGCACGGTCGGTTCAGCAGAGGGTGAGAAGTTTGTCCAAGCCTGCGACATTGCCCGGCGCAAGAAACGGCCTCTGCTCGCCTACGTTCACACCACCGGCGGCATTCGCATTCAGGAAGGCACCCTCGGCGTGGCGCAGATGCCTAAATGCACCATGGCGGTGCGGGAGTACATTGACGCGGGTGGGCTGTACATCGTCGTCTATGACAACAACTCCTACGCCGGGCCAGTGGCCTCGTTCCTCGGCTGCTCGCCGTATCAGTTCGCCATCCGCTCCAGCCGGATCGGCTTTGCCGGGCCGCGTGTCATCCGCGAGACCACCGGCATTGACATCCCGCCGGACTACCACGATGCCCGCAATGCCCTCAAACGCGGCCACATTCAGGGCATCACCGACCGTCGCGACTTCCGCCGCCATCTCTATCAGGTCATGCAGACCATGGGCAGCCCTGGGCTGTACTACCGGTGATTTTTTTCCTGCGCCGCAAGATTTCTGCTTGACCTTGCGGCCAGTCTGTGATATATAAATGCAGCGTTTTTGCTGCATGGGCTGTTAGCTCAGCTGGTAGAGCAGTTGACTCTTAATCAATTGGTCGAAGGTTCGAATCCTTCACAGCCCACCAGAAAATTCAAGGAGTTAGCCTTTAACGGGTTAGCTCCTTTTTTAATTTTGCCACGTTTCAGCCCCCATCCTGCCCCCACTTTTTTGCTCATGGGGCAAAAAACGCCGCCTGAAGATGTCCTTGACATGCCCTGCGCCGTCTGATTATTCTTCCCCCTGAAAATGCCTCGTGCAGCAGCATGGGGTTTTCTTTTTCAGCTCAACAGCGGGGTGTCATGAGCGGCGGCAGTCTGTACATTTTCTTGGATGAAGGAGGCAATCTGGACTTTTCCCCGTCTGGGACAAAATATTTCATCCTGACAAGCATCTCCGCCCGGCGGCCTTTCACCGCCTTTCAAGCCCTTGACAGCTATAAATTTGACCTGATTGAATACGGGCTGGATTTCGTCTTCTTTCACTGCACGGAAGACAACCGGCATATCCGGCGGCGGGTCTTCGGCATCCTGCAAGACCATCTCCCCGGCCTGCGGATTGATGCCCTGATTGTCGAAAAAAGCAGAATCAGCGCGGAGCAGCAGGTACCCGAAGCGTTTTATCCGCAGATGCTGGGGCATCTGCTGCGGCATGTGGCCGGGCAGAGCGAGCTGGAAGGCATCGGGGAGCTGATCGTCATCACTGACAGCATCCCCGTGAACAGGAAACGGGCCGCTGTTGAAAAGGCGGTGAAAATCACCCTGAAAAACATGCTGCCGCCCGGCTGCCGTTTCCGTGTGCTGCATCATCCCTCCATGTCAAGCCTTGGCCTGCAAGCGGCGGACTACTGCTGCTGGGCGGTGTTCAGAAAATGGGAGAGCGGGGACAGCCAGTTTTTTGACCTGATCAAGGCGGGCGTGAAAAGTGAGCTGGCGATATAAAAAAGGGGCAGCCTCCTGATGAGCTGCCCCGTTCGACCCCCCCGACTACCTTTGCAGGAGAAACCCTTGGTTTCTTGTCATCAGGGAGGAACCTTTTCTGCTTTCAGGATACCCGGCCCGGCAGAGGATGTAAAGAGTTTTTCGTTGAACCGTTGCAGCAGGCAAAGGCGTTTTACCTTGGGCACGGCTTCATTGCATCGCCGATTGAGCCGATGACCTTAATGCTGAGTCTGGCGCGTTCAGCGGCACGGACAATATACTGTGAATTATATTGTTTATAATCAACAAGTTATTGCGAGAAAGCCAAGGAAGCAATTCAACATATTTAAGTGAACCATGAAGAAATTTATCTCTACGTTCTTTCGATTCTCTGAATATGTCATAATGTCCATTATGCGTAATTTTCCATTTGTATATGGATAAATATATAAATTTTTGAGAAACGTTAGTTATCCCTCTTCCTCGATTTTTATTTTCATATAAAACAGATACGCTTTTCTTGTAGTCTTCAGGCACACAATCATCATTTGGAAAATTAGCAGCTTGTTCTTGTTGTGGCAACTTGCTAAATGTTGTTGTTATTAAAATTTCAAGAGCATTCCATGAAAATAAAAATTTTTTCAGGTTATCATCTTCTCGCATAGAAAGAACCATCAAATGAGAGACCATTTCATGGAATGGTTCATATTTACGGATTAACTCTTTATTGTAATCAGATAATATTTTTTTGCAGATTGCCCCACCTTCCAAATCCCCTTGAAATTTTAGCGTCTGACAGAGCTTTCCGTCAGGAAGAACTAAATAAAAATAATTATTCAAAAGAGTTGCTGTAACTGGAATATCTGGTGAGGATAATGAATATATTATGAATGGAATAAATTTTGAATCATTGTTTTGTATAGACTTGATTTTATTAGAATATTTCTTGTCAACTGGAGGATCATACACACTGAGCAATGATTCATTATACCATTGAGTCCACTTAGCTTGATATGTATATTCATCATTATCTCTTGTTGCAGTAACAAGATAGGGAAGATGAGTTTCTTTCGTCAGTATCTCTTCACTCTCATACATATCGTCTAATGTTTTGTTAAATAGCAAAAAGCATAATTCATTTATATTATTTCCAATTCCAAATTTTATATTTTCATCGAGAAAACTTAGTATTTTTTGATTCTCATCAAATTTCTGTATGCCGTTAAGTTGATATATGCAAACAGAAATAAATGAGCCTGTTACTTCTAATGGAGGATTGTTTTCAATATAGCCATGCTTTTTTATTGCAAAATCTGATTGGCCGAATGGCATGATAATACCCCCTCTATTTAAAATAAAATAATCTAAACATACCCCTATGATATACCACCACCCGCCCCCAATTTCAACCTGTTTCCCGCCTCCCTCTCACTTATCCCCCGCCAACGCCTTATCCTGCGCCCTGATAAGCCGGTCAAGCGCATCTCATAACCGCTTCCGGCAGCCCTACAGCTCAGGGATGCGGGCGAACAAGTCCATCAGCGGCTGGTTGATGTAATAATTATGCCGCCCGGCTTTGGCCTTCCGCAGAAAGCCCTGTTCCGTGAGCTGATTCAGGTACTTCGTTGCGGTCAATCGGGAAATGCTCAGGTCATTCTGAAGGTATTCGATCTTGGTGTAGGGATGCCTGAACAGGTTGTTCAGCAGGTCTTGGCTGTAAATTTTCGGCAGCTCCGCCCGGATGCGGTGTTTGTAGTCCAGCATCAAGTTTTTTATGGCGTTGACCGTCCAGATGGTTTGCCGGGCCGTGCTTTCCACGCCGTGCAGCATGTACAGTATCCAGCTTTCCCAGTCATCCGCATCGCGCGCCCTTTGCAGCAGGCGGTAATATTCGCCCTTGCTTCTGATAATATAGCGGCTCAGATACAGCACCGGGATATAGCCGTAGCACAATAAATTGACTATAAACATGGCTGCTGAAAAATCTCATCTGTCGAACAGCCAAGTTTTCTTCTGAGTGCCTTTGCTTGCGCCCATTTATGCTCTATGGGGTTCAAATCAGGAGAATATGGCGGAA
>NZ_JBLWEM020000003.1:0-10674 GCF_048287365.2 Candidatus Electronema sp. JC
GGCAAAGGTTATCGGCATTAGTCAGAAAGACATTGTCATTTTCGAGAAGTATTGAGAATTTGACAGCATCTGTTTGGAGATTTATTCATCACCATAATGATAGTATTTTATTTAATTGATCACTTATGGTTCACATTTACCCCGGGCTGCCAATTTGCCGGTGAAGGAGAGCGAATAGGTGAAGGCGTTCTCCTCAGTCACCTGCTCGCCATTGGTCAGGCTTTCCGCAATGAGCTGATTGTGCAGGTCAATGAAGGTGCGGAACTCCTCCTCGGTGTAATTGGGCAGCACCTTGGCCATCCGGGCCGCCATGTCCGCCTTGCCCAGCACATTGCGGGGAATGAAGCGTATCCAGTACGACTGCGGCGTGGTCATGGCATTGATCTCAGGCCGCCATTGAATAGTTGCCATAGCTGCTCCTCCGTGTTCAATTGGTTGAGATGACCTTGCAAACCTGTGTCAGCGCATCCTAAGACGACATCAGCGGGCTGTCAAGGAATTCCTCGCTGATTCGGGAAGGAGCCTTGGCGGAAAACGCATAGGAGCCTTCTCGAAATGCGGCAAGGCTCCTATGCGTACAGCGAGAAGGCTCCTTCTCACAATACGGATAGGTTCCTTCTCGGAAAACGGCAAGGCTCCTTGCCGCAAAACGAGGAGGCTCCTTGCCGGCCCTCTCTGCTTGACACAGCCGCCAGTGATGCCATATCCTCATAGAATGAGGCGGCATTCCCATGAAAAAGGAGGAGAGACCATGAAGACAAAGATTTTGTCCGGGCTGCTGACAGCGGCTCTTGGCCTGACAGCACAGGCTGCTCATTCAGCAAACATCACAGTGGATGCAGGCGGCAACTGCACCTTGGCTGAGGCCATCACTTCGGCCAACAATGATAGTGCAACTGGGAACGGCTGCGTGGATGGCTCTGGCGCGGACACCATCACCTTGCAGACGAATGTCACTCTTGCCGCAGCCCTGCCGGACATCAGCAGTGCCATCACCATTGAAGGCGGCGGAAAGACGATCAACGGCAATGGCGGCAACTTCTCCGTGCTGAAGATTGTCTCCGGTGGCACTTTGACCTTGAATAATGCGACCATCACTGGAGGCCACCCTCTTGCTGACAGCGGCGGCGGCATTTACGCTGACACAGGCTCCACAGTCATTTTAAATAGCTGCACGGTCAGCGGGAACACCGCTGGTGGCAGCATGGGCGGCGGTATTTTTGCTGCCGGCACCACCTCAGTCACGCTGAACAACTCCACAGTCAGCGGGAACGCCTGTAATATGAGTGGCGGCGGCATCGGTGCTGTTTTTGCCGGAGCCTTAGTCACGCTGAACAGTTCCACGGTCAGCGCTAACACTGCCAACGGTATAGGGATAGGCGGCGGCATTTTTGTCACTGAAAATGGTGCCTCAGTCACCTTGCGCAGCTCTATCGTCAGCAATAACAATGCTGTTGCTGGCAATGAAGTGTATACTGCAAACAGCGGCGTTGTCACTGCTGACAGCTATAACGTCTTCGGTCACAGCGGCGAGTCAGATGTTCAAGCCTACGGCACCAACGGTGTCTCCTTCACGCCCGGAGCGACCGATGTCAATGCCACCAGCAACGGCAGCGCACCGGCTGCGTTGTCCGCCATTCTTTCCCCGCTGGCAGACAACGGCGGCCCAACGCAGACCCACGCTCTACCGTCGGGCAGCCCAGCTGTCAATTTAGACGCAACGTGCGGCACTGGATTGATAGAGGATCAGCGGGGAATCGCACGGCCAGCAACTGGCTGCGATGCGGGCGCGTATGAGTATGTCGCCCCCACCGGCGTGAACGACATAGACGATGACTTCATCCTCGATCTGGCCGACAACTGCATGACGGTCTATAACCCTGATCAGCAGGACACGGACGGCGACAGGATCGGCGATGCGTGCGACAACTGCCCGCAGGCCGCCAACTTCAATCAGCAGGACAGCAACGCTGACGGCAAGGGCGATGTGTGCTGCCAGTCAAGCAGCGTCCCAAGCAGCACGAGGCTTGCCCCGGTGTACAAGCTGCTGCTTTGAGGCCCCTTCGGCTCCGCTCAGGGTACTCCCTTCAAACCGCCAGCCGCAGGCCAATGCTGCCGCCGCTGAAATCGGGCCAGCAGCGGTCGCGGCTGGCGGCGCGGACGTATCCGGCCCCGCAGACCCAGGAGCCGCCCTTCACCACCCGCAGCACGCCTGTAGCCGCCGTGTCCTGCGGATCTAGCACCGCCTCGCCGCCCAAGTCCTCCTGCCACCCGTCCTGGCACCATTCCCAGACATTGCCGTGCATTTCATGCAGGCCCCAGGCGTTGGCGGGCAGGCTCTTCACCGGCACGGTGCGGCGGCGGCAGAGCTTCTCGCCGATCTCGTCGCTGGGATTGTAGTTCACCTGCTCCGGCGTGATTTCCTCGCCAAAGGAGAACGGCCCGCTGCTGCCTGCCCGGCAGGCGCATTCCCACTCCGCCTCGGTCGGCAAGCGGGCGTTGAGGCCGGGGATGAGGGCGTTCAGCTGCCAGAGGAACTGCTGCGCCATGTCCCAGCTCACCCGCTCGACCGGATGCTGCGGCCCGATGAAACCGCTGGGATTGCTCCGCATCACCGCCTGCCACAGCTCCTGCGTCACCGCAGTGTCCGCCAGCCAGAAGCCCTTGCTCAGGCGCACCTCGTGCCGCGTCTCCTTGCCGGGCAGGAAATAGCCCTCGCTCTCCTCTTCCGGCGATCCCATGAGAAAGCGGCCCGGCTTGATCCAGCGGAAGAGCTGGCGGATGCCGCGCAGGCTGACTGTCAGCCAGAGGCCGCAGGCATCCTCGCCCCAGCTGGAGGCCCAGGGCGGCGGAAAGGGAGCGGGTGAGGCGGCGGAACGGAGCATGGTCAGCTGCGGCTGAATATCCGGCGGAAGAGGGAAGGACGCGGCGGCTCCGGGAGTTCCGCAGGCGCAGGCGCGGCAGCTTTCTGCGCCAGAAGAGGCAGCTCGTGATCACGGGCGATGCGGAAGCCGATGCGGTCATTGCGGAAATCCGGGGCGAAGCGGCCCCGCGCCGCCGAGCGCGCTGCCTTGCCGCCGAGAAACCAAGAGCCGCCCCGCGCCGCCCGGAACTCGCCGCGCTCCGGCCCCTGCGGATCCAAGGCCGCGTCGCCGCCCAAGTCCTCCTGCCACCAGTCCTGGCACCATTCCCAGACATTGCCGTGCATCTCATAAAAGCCCCAAGCATTGGGCGGCAGGCTCTGCACCGGCACGGTGCGGCGGCGGAACTCGCCCTTGGCGCTGTTATGATAGGGAAAGGCCCCGTTGCAGTTGGCCTGCTCCGGCGTGATCTGGCTGCCAAAGGAGAACGGCCCACCGCTGCCTGCCCGGCAGGCGTATTCCCACTCCGCCTCAGTCGGCAGGCGGGCGTTGAGGCCGGGCACCATCGCGTTCAGCCGCTGGAGGAAGAGCTGCGCGTCCTCCCAGCTCACATTGTCCGCAGGCAGCTCGCGGCCTTGGAATTTGGACGGATTGCCGCGCATGACAAAGTGCCACAGCTCCTGCGTGACAGCAGTGTCCGCCAGCCAGAATCCCTTGCTCAGGCGGACTTCGTGCAGAGTCTCTCTGCCCCAGGTCTCGCGCTCTGGCTCGTCCAGCGGCGATCCCATCAGGAAGCGGCCCGGCTCCAGCCAGCGGAACCGCTGCATCACCCGGCCATAGAAGCCGATGTAGGCACTGAGGCCGAAGCGGTCGGTGTCTGCCGGGCCGTGGCAGCTGGCCCAGCGGCCTTCGCCGCTGCGGGCCGGGGCCTGCCAGTAGAGCCGATAACTGCGGCCCAGCCAAGGGATTTCCGCGAACAGCTCGCGGCTATTCCTGCCGATCAGCGCAGCCCAAGCCGGGCGAACGCAGGCGTGGACATGCAGGACTTCCGAGGCGGTTTGAAGGCTGAAGCGTTCCGCTCCGCGCAGGCTACAGAGCGGCTGCCCGCTCCGCACCGGCACGGTCTCAGCCCGCCCATCCTCGCGGCGGAGGAGCAGTAGGTCTGCGGTCAGCTCCAGCGCGGCGATGCGGCTGCCCTTGAGCAGGCAGATGCCGCTTTCCGGGCTGTTGAGCAGGAACATCGCCTCGCCTTCCTGAATCAGCAGCCACGGCGAGGGCGGCAGCGGCTCCGCAGCGGCGGCCAGCGCGACTTCGGGCTGGAACTGCGGCGGAATCACCGCGCCTTGCCGGAGCGCGTCCCGGTGCGCGATGCCGTAGAGGCAGCCCTGCCAATCCTGCTGCCTGCCCGGCGGCAGCAGCTCCAATGCCTGCCGGGCAAAGCGGATGAGATCGGCATCTTTCTGCCGCTCAAACCAAGTGCGGAGAAAGCGGAGGAAGAACGGCTCCAGCCAAGCGGGCTGCTCTCCGGCACGGAGCAGCTGCAAGGCCAAGGCGGCAGGCGGGGTCTGCGGCGGCGGGCTGGTCTCCGCTTGCGCAGGGCGGCGGGGTAGAGGGCGGAACTGGGCGGCAGCCTCGGTCAGCGCGGCAGGATCAGGCCGCCGGCTTGACAGAGAGGGACTGGCTGTCAGGCGCAGCTCCTTGGCCCGCAAAGGCCGGAACTGCCGCAGCTTGGCCGACAGGTTGCGCCCGGCTGCGGCCTGAAGCGGCTCGCGGCGGCGCAAGTGCCAGAACTGCTCTGCCGGGAAAAGGGCCTTGCGGTCTGCGGGCGCGGTCTCATAGCCTGCCTCCGCTTCTGTATCCGGCTGCGCGGCGGGTGGCGAGGCCGCTTTCAGCTGATACCCGGCCAGCCGGGCGGCAGCGGCCAATGGCGCGTCCGGCTGGAGAGCCAGCAGGCGGAGCAGGTCGGCCCGGCTGACGGTCTGCGGCCTGCTCATTCCTGCGCGTCTTTCACCAGCACAAAGGGGCTGATCTGCTCCAAGAGGGCGAGCTGCCGTTGCTCGTCACTCTCCGCCGCCATCTGCCGCAGAGCGCGGAGCAGGTCAAGGTATTCCGCCTGCCCCGGCCTGATCAACCCAGCTTGGCGGGCTTCGCGGCGGTCGCGGGCCAGCAGCTCGGCAGCCCGCTCTCTGACCTTGGCAGTGAAGGTCCCGGCGAAATGGGTCTCGCCGCGCTCGGCCAGCCACTTGACAAAGGCGCGCTCCGGGCTGAACGACTCGGCCCGCTGGCCCGGCTGCCGGTTCCACCAGCCGCGCAGGAACTGCTCGTCATCGACGCGGAGGTGGAGGACAAGGCAGCGGCGGACAAAGGCGGGCGGCAGCTCGCGCTCCTCGTTGGTGGTGATGATCACCAAGGGCTTGGGCAGGCCGGGCGGGGTGCGCACAGTCTGATTGAGCAGCGGCGCATGAAAGCCGCCGTTGCCCAGTACCTCAAGCAAGGCGTTGGGCAGGGCCGCGTCCGCCTTGTCGATTTCGTCAAGCAGGATGACAGAGCCCTGCCGGGCTGCTGCCGCCGCGTCGTCCAAGGCAAAGCCGGGTTGATAGAAGGGCCAGCGGCAGCGTTCGAGCTGCTGCCGGGCGGACTGGCAGTCCACCGCCCACCAGAGCGGGCCGGGGCTGATGCTGCGGCACGGATGGAGGTCGCCGATCTCCTGTCCGGCAAGAAAGCTGCGCCCCGCCCCTGCGCTGATCGCCCGGAAGAGCTGCTGGCGCTTCTGCTGCATGTTTTTCTTCTTTTTATACCGCGCCGCCTTTCTCCGGCTGGCGGCCGCGTCGGGCGGGGCGAGCATCTGCTGCTCAAGGACGGAAGGCTCGTCCTCTTCATCCTCCCCGTCATCTTGGCGGAGAGCCTGCGCCGCAGCTTCCGCCGCCAGCATCTGCGCCTCGTGGAAACGGGCGACCGGATCATAATGCCAGAGCAGGCTCTGCGGCTCGGTCGAGGCGGTGATCACTTCGCTGAGGAAGCGGCGGTTCAGCTCCTGCGCGGCGGCACGGGCGAGCTGGCTCTTGCCGCTGCCCGGCTCGCCCCGAACCAGCAGGGGCCTGCCTGCGGCCAAAGCCATTTCCACGGCCAAGGCTGATTCCTCATCAAAAACATGGAAGCTCTCCTCCCACGACTGGCATCGTTCCAGCCGGATGCGCTGATGGATTCTGATCTGCTGGCTGCTGCTCATATATGGATCCGCCCTGCGGCGGCAGTTCCTTGGGCTGTATGAAAAAATTGCGTCCTGTCCGCCAAGCGCGGACGGCAAAAGAATAGTACCACAGAGGAGAAAATTATCAAAGGGAAGACGGGCGAGGGGACAGTGCCGCGCCGGCAGTCAAGGCCAGCACGTAGGGCGGAAACGCATAGGCTGCCGCCGCCTGTGCGCCACATTGAAAACGCCAGGCGCAGTCTCCGGCAGGAAGGATGCGCTCCGCCTTGATGCCGGAGAACATGCCCGGCTGCTGAGGCAGGCTCTTCTTCACCGCCTCCTTCACCGCCCAGAGCATGGTCAGAGCGGCAGTCTCGCTGCCAAGCTCCGGCTGTCCGGCCAGCAGCTCCAGCTCGTCAGCGGCGGCGAAATATTTCGTCAGCAAAGGCAGCTTCGCCGAAATGACTTGCAGATCAATGCCGCAAGGCCGTCCCGGCGCGGCCAAGGCGGCGGCGTATCTGCCGCTGTGGGTGATGGACAGCGTGAGGCTGTCAGCACCGCCGCTGACCGTCGGCCTGCCCTGCGCGTCCGGCAGGATGGTCAGCCGCCGCGCCTGCGCCGTAAAATCGGCACCCTCCGGCAGATTGAGCAAAGCCGCCTTAGCCGCGATTCTGCCGCCCAGCCATTCGCGCCGCCGCTTGGGATGGCGCAGCTGCTGGAAAAATTCCTGCTCGGCCTCTGACAGCAGCCGCTCCGCAGCCTCATCACCTAGCTCGGTTAAATCAACCAGCGCGGCGCAACGCTCCTCCTCGGCCCGCCGACGGCCCCAAGCAAAGGCGGCGGGGAAAAAAGCGGTCAGCGACGATGAGACTTCCGGGCAAGTATTGGTTGTGCTCTGCATGACAGCGGGTATAATCGAAAGCGGCAGACAGTTTTTTCGCAATTTTTCATCGGAGGAACAGCATGATCAGCATAACCTGGCACGAAATCAGCATTTTTGATTACAGTATCGCGGGCATTCTGATGATTTTTCTGCTGCGCGGCCTCTGCATCGGTTTTGTCCGCCAGCTCGCCGCCGCCGCCGTGCTGGTCGGCAGCTGCTGGCTCGCCGGAGCATACGCCGGGCAGGTCATGCCTTTGCTCAAACCCTACCTGCCGCTGCCGGAAGGGCTGATCATCCAGCCCGCCGAACTTTTCTGGCTCATTTTCTGCACCATCTATTTGCTTGCCATGCTCGTTTTCACCTTAATCGGCAAGCTGCTGGAAGTCAAACTGCTCGGCTGGACCGACCGCATGGCAGGCGGGCTGCTTGGCCTAGCCAGAGGAGCTTTTGTCGCCGCGCTGCTTTTCATGCTGCTGACTGCCGTGCTGCCTCTCCGGCATCCGCTCTTCGAGGGTTCGCTGACTGTGCCGCATCTCAGCCAAGGCGCGGAGATCATCCGTCAGTTCATCCGTGATGTCAATATCCGGAATGACCTCAGGCCCATGCCCCCGCAAGAAGCGCAAGCGCCGCTGGAGCCGGCGGAGGAGCAGCTGCCGCCGGCTGACGGGACGCTTGTTTTGCCGGATGATGCGATTCCTGATCAAGGCGAATCCCAGCTGCCGCCCGCCGCGCCCGCACAGGAGGAACTGGGCGGGGAGCAGCAGAGCTTTCCGGCGGAGAATTAACGCAGCTCGCCGACCAAGACTTCAGCGATCTCGGCCTGCGTCAGCATCCAGTCGCCGTCCTGCTTTTTCATGGAGATGAGCGCCGGGGCCGTTGTTTCCGCCGCAGGCTGGTCCGGCTTGACTTGGCGCAGCAGCCGCGCTTGGAGCCGCACCGCCGCCTCGCCTTTGGCCGGGAAGTCAATTTCCACGTCCTCGAAGCTGACGGCCAAATTTTCGTAGCGGTCGCGGTAGCGCATCAAATACAGCACTGCCAGATCCCGCTCGGCGAATTCCGTCCGCCTGCCGCGCTCAGGCACGATCAGCGTGCAGCAGCTTTCCGCCAGCACGGTCTTGACATCGCGCATCTTGAGCGCGGTCTCCATTGTGCTTTCCTGGCGGCTCTCCTTGCTCAAATCCCAAGTCAGGGCGGTGAGCTGGCGTTTGATCACCTGGCGGTCGGAAAAATACCAGAAAAGCCAGCTGATCAGGACTAAGACCAGCGCGGTGCCGATGACGGCGGGCTTGCGTTTGGCCAGCAGTTCGTTGACCGCAATCATGATTTCGCCTCCAGTACGATTTTATCTTGCTGAACACTGTACCTGTTCAGCAGGGCCGCCGCAAGGATGAGAGAAAAGATTATGCAGCTGCACACTTTTCCCGACCAGCAGACGCTGGTCAGCGCATTGGCGGAGCATCTTGCCGCCGCCTTGCGCAGAGACATCGCCGCGCAGGGACGGGCCAGCCTGGCCGTGTCCGGCGGCTCAACGCCGCTGCCGCTGTTCGAGCGGCTCTCCGAGCTGGACATTCCTTGGCGGAACGTGCTGATCACCTTGGCCGATGAACGCTGGGTTGATGCCTCTTCGCCGGATTCCAACGAAGCCTTGGCACGCCGCAGCCTGCTCAGAAACCGGGCGGCGGCAGCCACGTTCATCGGCCTGAAAACAGCGGCGGCCACGGCGGCGGCAGGCACGGCGGACTGCGAGGCCCGTTTGGCCGTTCTGCCCCGGCCCTTCACGGCGGTCATCCTCGGCATGGGCAATGACGGCCACACCGCCTCGCTCTTTCCCTGCGCGCCCCAGCTTGTCGAGGCCGCCGACCTGCGCTGCGGCAGACGCTGCGCCGCGCTCAGGCCGCAGACCGCGCCCCACGAGCGGATCAGCCTGACCCTGCCCGCCCTGCTTGATGCGCGGGAGATCATTCTCCACATCACCGGGTCGGAGAAAAAAATTGTGCTGGAGCAAGCCCTGTCTGCCGGTCCGCCGGAGGCAATGCCGGTCCGCTTCATTCTCCGTCAGCAGGCCGCGCCGGTGGCCGTATACTGGTCGGCCAAGCCCTGAAAAAAACTGTCCGCTGACGTTCCTGCGCGGCGGACAGTCCTGCCTTTTTTGCCTCCCTTTGTTTTTCCCGCAGCAGCCCGCCGAACTTCGCTTCGCCTAATTTTCCTCGCCGCTCATTAAAACCGAAGCCCGCTTCGGCGCGGCTTTTAAGCACATCTCGACAAAACAGCAGGTTACGCCGCAGATGTATCTGGCACGGCATTTGCATTTCTATGTGCAGAAAGTCTCAGCGTAAATTCTATCTAACAGGAGAAAATTCATGAACGACAACAGTAAAATCGAAATCAGAATCTTGTCCTCCCGCACGGCATACAGAAGTTTTGATGTGCAGGACGAGCCTTTAGTCGCAGAGGCTATCCGCACCCGCGTGCTTCCGGCAGCAGAAGCGGCATATTGGCGCGTTGATGTGAAAATTAAACGCAAGACAGACCAAACTCCCAATCACCTGATTGCCTATCTGCTGAGGAAGGATAGCTATCTCGCTGAAGTAGTCAGGGTGGACATCCAGAGCGACTACAAGGTGACGAGTATAACTTGGGGATATGACGAATCTCAAGAAGAGGAGGGCGATGAGGAGTCGACCTTTCCCATAAGCAGAGATCAGGCTGCCTGCGAGTTTGATTTTGTCGTGGCCACGCCAGTTCCTGAGATTCAAACTGCGAAGGGTGCTGTCGAATTTCTGCATAAGCTCTTCACCAGTCTTGGATTTAAATCCAAGATGCTGCTTGGCGCAGAGGCAACTGTGGCGAATTACAGGATGCATCTTGCCTCCGGCATCAAAGGTTTTGTCAACATAGGTCACGGCAACACGAATGGCATCGCTCTCGCCGATGGATTTTTGGATGCGGTCTGGTTCAACAGTCTTTCCTGCCAAGCCGCAGACCCAGCTGTGGTGTATTTCAATTCATGCCAAGTTCATAACGATCCGCTGAAATCGGCAGTGATGAAGGCAGGCGCGCGAACCTTTATTGGCGGCATTGTCAATTTGCTGATTGGACCATCTGAAGAAGTTTGCAAGTGTTTTTGGAGCAGAGCGCTACAGGCGGCTGTGCCAATGGGCAAAACATTGTGCGTCTGCGAGAAGGAGAAATACCCACAGGAAGGAGCGCACGGAATCAGCGGAGATACAGGAATCTTCATGGCGGCAAGAAGGCTGGTCGTAGCGGCAGCCTCTGAAGATGGTATTGCGGATCCAGGAAACCGGCGGCCAAACTATCTCGTTGTGTCGGTTACAGATATCAATGGAGAGCCAGTCACCGGGCTTGAAGCGTCCAGCTTCAAAGTGGACCCGATGATCGTTGGGCCGGGCGGAGCATTGGTGGAAATCACAGCAGTTCGGGCGGGTCGGCTGCCTGGTTTTTACCATATTGATTTGGTGCCCATCCGCAGGGAAACTTGGAAGCAAGGTGTCTATAGCCAAAGCAGTATAAAATGACTACACTGTGCGTATGGCATACTCAATAGATTTTCGTCGGAAGGTTTTGGAGATCAAAGACCGGGACAGCCTGAGCTTTGAAGAGACGGCTCTGCGTTTCGGAGTCAGCAAATCAAGCGTGAGCCGCTGGGCGAAACGGCTTGAACCGTGCCGCACTCGGAACAAACCCGCGACAAAGATTGCTCCTGAGCGTCTCATCCGTGA